>JAYVQF010000282.1:0-4672 GCA_043777195.1 Thermoanaerobaculia bacterium | reverse complement strand
TTCGCCGGGCCAGCAGCTGCGCGTTTTCAACATTGTCGCGCCGCCAGTCGTAGGCAAACTCATACACGCTCGTATCCGGCGTACAAGCGGCCGGGTCGCCGGGGAGGTGAACGCAGCGTTTCCGCAGCGCCGACACGATCCCGGCATAAACATTGACATGGACGAGACCGGGAATGAGCGTATAGCGATCAATGATCCCGGCAGCGACCAGGCGATCTCGGTCGAGCCGGAAATCTTCGGGGTGATCAATCGGCAGCGCCAGGCCGTCCTCGTCCGGGCTGAACTGGATCGCCAGCGCGCTACGCCTTGGCAAAAGAACGAGTTTGCCCCATTCCCGTTTGCCATTGCGTTTGCCATCGCGCGCGTCATCCAGCCGGCTGCCCATGAAACCCGGAATGAAGATGACGGGGCCGGACTCACTCGAAGCGGGTGTGACCTTCAAGGCGTCCTGCGCTCCGAGGCCGCACACGCTGGAGGCGAACAAGCCGGCCCGGAGGACGCGGAGGGTGAGGCGGTGAATATTCACCTACACCACATCGTCGAGATGACGGGTGCCGTTCCAGAGTTTCATGCGGCACTTGCCCTCTTCCCAGCGGAAAATTGAGAGGCTGGTATTGCGCTGGTCGAGGCGGATGGCGAGCCGGTAGTCGAATCCGAAGAGCGAAGAAATCACCGCGCGCGAAGTGCCGGAATGGCCCGACAGCAGGACCGTGGCGTGCGGCCCGTCGAGGAGTTCACGCAGCCCCGCGCCCACCCGGCGAACGAAGCCGTGGAAAGATTCGCCATGCGGAGCGGGGGTTTCGGGATCGCCCATCCACTGTGTGTAGGCATCCGGCATTTCGGCGCGAATTTCGGGATAAGTTTTTCCCTCGAAGTCACCGCAATCAATTTCCTTGAACGCCTCGCGGTAAAGCGGCTGCAATCCGAGTGACGCCGACAGAATCTCCGCGGTGCGCGCGGCGCGCAATTGCGGCGAGGAATAGACCGCGTCAATTTTTGCGCCGGTCAGCCGCTTCGCCAGCGCCTCCGCCTGCGCGAGGCCCTCCGCCGAGAGCGGCACATCGCGGGTGCCCTGAATCACCTTGCGCGAATTCCACTCCGTTTCGCCGTGGCGCACCACCAGCAGCGAGCGCAGCGCGCCCGTCTCGGGAATATCGCCGGGCAGTGAAAATGACGCAGACGCGGGCGGCGCTTCGGCCATCGCTATGACGCCAGCAGCTGCTTCAACCGCTCGTCCATCACCTTGCGCCCCTGCGGCCCCTTGATGAGTTCGGTGGCGCGCACGATCTGCTCGGCGGCTTCCTTGAGCGCCGCCTCGCCGCGGCCGGCTTCGATCTCGGTCTTCGCCTTGTTAAGGTGGCGGGTGACCGCCGCTTCGCCCACCGGCCCGATAACTTCGCGGGTGAGGGCGCGCAGGGCATTGAGTTTGCGCAGTTGCGCGGGTTGCAGCGCCGCGGGGGCGGGATCGGCGTGCATGGCGGGAACCGGCGAGGATAATTTTTTTTGCGGCGGCGAGAGCGACGGCGTGATCATGCCGGCGGACGCCGTAGAAGCCGCCGTCTGCTGGGCGGCGAGTTCTTCAGGCGTGCGGAAGCGGATGAGCCCTCCGCCGACCAGGCCGTAAAGCGCCTTGGCGACATCGAAGGCGCTGAGCCCCGCCTCGCGCGCAATCTGGCGGATGGAGCGGTTGCCGTCAATCTTCGCCAGCACGAACCATTCCTGGGTGTTGAGCGAGACCTGGCCGCGCTGTCCCGCCGGGGCGTCAAACACCGGCACTGCGTCGGCGGAGGGAATGCGCTTTTGCAGCACCCGCCATTCGTCGAGTCGCCGCGCCGCCTCCATCATCAGGTTGGTGTTGGAGCGGGTGATGGAGACTTCGGCCGTGGTTTCGCCGGGGGCGAAACGAAAATCCCCGTCGTTCCACACCGCCATCGTGTAGATCGCCTCTTCACCCGCCAGATCCTCGGTCACCGCATGGCTGATGTTGCCGTCGCTCAGATAGATCAACCCGGTGACGGCGCCATTTTTCAGATGAAAACAGCCGGACTTGGCCGAAACCGAGACCAGCTGGATCACATCGGGAAGATGCAGCTCTTTGAGGGAACCTTGGAATGCCATTGTGGATGAAGTTTAAGGCAAATGCCGCAGGCGCCCCGTCGGCCGGCTCAACTTTCCTTGAGCTTTTTGATTTCCGCGGTGAGTGCGGGAAGGATGGCGAAAACATCGCCCACGATGCCATAGTCCGCCACTTTGAAGATCGGCGCATCTGCATCCTTGTTGATGGCGACGATGATTTTCGAGGAGGACATGCCGGCGAGATGCTGGATGGCGCCGGAAATGCCGCAGGCGATGTAGAGCGACGGCGATACCACTTTGCCGGTCTGCCCGACCTGATGCTGGTGGTCAATCCAGCCGGCATCGACGATGGCGCGCGAGGCGCCCACCGCACCGCCCAGCGCGTGCGCGAGATCGCTCACCAAATTCATGTGCTCCGGCCCCTTCATGCCGCGGCCGCCAGAAACGATGACATCGGCTTCAGCGACATCAATTTCGGTTTTTTCCGGGATATGCAGGCTCTCCACTTTGCAGGCGAAATCGGCGTCGGTGAATGCCGCCCCGCAGGCTTCGACCGCGCCCGCCGCCGGGGCCGCGGCTTTCACCGCAGGAAATACATTGGGGCGGAGGGTGACCACGCCCGACCCCTTGATCGCGACGGTCTGAAAGGCCTTGCCCGAATAGCAGGGACGGCGAAAATTTTCGCCGCTCACTGCGGTGACATCGGGCACCGCCGCCCAGCCGAGGCGGGCGGCCACGCGCGGGGCGAGATCGCGCCCGAGCGAAGTGCCGGCGGCCAGGATCAGGGTCGCCCCGGATGATTTCGCGGCAGCGACAGCCGCGGTCGTATAAGCGCGCGGCGCGTAGAGCTTGAGCCGCGCGTCCTCGGCGGTGTAAACCTTCGCCGCGCCATACTCGGCCAGTTGCGGCGCCAGCGCGGCGACGCCCTCGCCGATCAGTAGCGCGCTCACCACGCCGCCCGCCGCCAGAGTGCGCGCTTCGCTCAGCGCCTCAAGAGAAGCCTTCTTGATCTTTCCGTCGCGGATTTCAGCAAGTACGAGAATGTTTTTGGACATGGGTCACCAGAGGAAGAAAAGATAAACCGCTAAACACACGAAAAAGCGCGAAAGGGGAAATCCGAGATATTCAACGGGCAACTTTCAATTCTTACTTTAGCGTATTTCGCGTATTTCGCGGTTTTCTGAATCTAAAGACTGCTGTTGGTTATGTGCGGTGAATTCTTAAATTGCTTTCGCCTCTTCGTGCAGGAGCTTGACCAGCTGCGGCACGGCGTCGGCCGGATCGCCAGTCAGAATTTTTCCGGCGGCACGCGGCGCGGGCAGTTCGAGCTTGACGACCTGCGCCTGCGCGCCGGCTTTGCCGACGGTGGAAGCATCCACGCCGAGATCGGCGAGTTTTTTCAGGGCGATGGGTTTTTTCTTGGCGGCCATGATGCCCTGCAGCTTGGGATAACGCGGCTCGTTGAGCCCCTTCTGGCAGGTGACGATGGCGGGCAGCGGGGCCGTCACGATCTCTTCCGCCCCTTCGATTTCACGGTGCGCGGTGAGCTTTCCGTCCGCAATATCCAGCTTGGTGATGACCGAGACGCAGGGAATGTCGAGCAGTTCGCCGAGCATCGCGCCGGCCTGGCCGGAGTCGGAGCCGACTGCCTTCATGCCCATGAGGATGAGATCGTGCGGCACCGATTTGGCGATGGCGGCGAGGATGCGCGCGCCGCCCAGCGAATCGGAATCATCGGCGGCGGCATCAACCACCAGCACCGCCTCATCGGCGCCCATGGCCAGCGCCTTCACCAGTGAATCTTTCGCCTTCTCACTGCCAAGCGTCGCAACCGTCACCTTGGAGCCGGGATTTTTTTCCTTGAGACGCAGCGCCTCCTCGACGGCATATTCGTCGTAGGGGCTGATCGTGAGATTGATGCCCGCCTCATCAATATGCACGCCATCGGCGGCGATGCGAATCTTGCTTTCAGTATCGGGGACATGGGCGATGAAGACGAGTAGGTTCATGGGTGACATCCAAATTAATTGCGAATGATTTAAAAATCAATCAAGAGCAAGAAAACCGCTAAATACACGAAATACGCGAAAAGAAAAATCCTGAATTTTCTATCGGTCGTCTTGCAATCTTAATTTTTACTTTAGCGTGTTTCGCGTGTTTCGCGGTTTGTATTTTCTTCGGCTGTTCTTCAGTCCATCTTGGCCAGCATCAGGCAGGCATTGGTGCCGCCGAAGCCGAAAGAATTGGACAAGGCCACATCAATCTTCATCGGCCGCTTGGTATGCGGTACATAGTCGAGACCGCATTCGGGATCGGGCTGGTCGAGGTTGATGGTGGGGGGCGAAATCTGGTCGCGAATGGCGAGGGCGGAGATGGCCGCTTCAAGCGCGCCGGCCGCGCCCAGCAGATGACCGGTCATCGATTTGGTGGAATTAACGGCCAGCTTGGCGGCATGGTCGCCAAAGACCGTGGTGATCGCCAGCGATTCAACTTTGTCGCCCGCCGGGGTGGAGGTGCCGTGCGCGTTGACATACTGCACGCTCTCGGGCGAACGGCCCGATTTGCGCAGGGCCATCTTCATGGCGCGGATCGGCCC
>JAYVQF010000281.1:0-18579 GCA_043777195.1 Thermoanaerobaculia bacterium | reverse complement strand
GCTGGAACTGCTGACCAGTCCGGCGCTGCTGGCGATCTACGGCGCCGAGGAGGAACCCGACGGCCCGGCCATTCAAAAGGCGCTGAGCGACTGCGCCGGGGGCGGCGCGCTGGCGGCGCTGGCGATTGAGGATGAAAAGCAGATTTCCCCGCTGGCGCTGCGCAAGACGCTGAGCACGCTGCGGCAAAACCGGCTAAAATACTCCTCCCGCAAACTCGACCGGGAATTGCAGGAAGCCATTGCCGCCGGCGACAGCCCGCGAGTCAACGAAATCCTCCAGGAACGCCGGCAACTGGCGCGCAAGATACAGGAATAACCGGCTGCTTCAGCCATTTTCCTGTTCCCTTCCCAATCCATCCCGCCGGCAGCAGTCGCGCCGCGCAATTCAGTCCCCCCGGAAACGCAACATCTTTGCCGGAGTTCTGCCCGCATTCATCCACCCGCATCCAGGTATTCCATCGCCCATGAGCAAATCGAAAAAAAAATCCAAACTGACCCTCGTGCCCTCGGGCCCGATCCGCGATCCCAACCTGCCGCTCGAAGAGCGGTACGAAGAGATCAAGCTGCTGCTCATTTTGGGCAAGGAAAAAGGGTATCTCAACCCCACCGACCTCGCCACCATGCTGCCCGAGGAGCTGCTGGGGTCGGACGAACTGGAAGATCTCTATCTGCTTCTTGAACACCATCGCATCGACATTCTCGACACCGAGGATGTCTTCCAGCAGGTGCTGCGCAAGAAGGAATTGCAGGATCTCGTCCATGACGGCCCGCCGATACCGCAGGAACTCCCCGTCTTCGGCGAAGTCGAGCGCACCAACGATCCGGTCAAACTCTATCTGCGCGAAATGGGCACCGTGCCGCTGCTCACCAAAGAGGGCGAAGTCACGCTGGCCCGCTCCATCGAGCGCGGCCGCAACCGCATCATGCGCGCTATCTCCCGCTCCAGCTATATCGTGGAGCGGCTCAGCGGCGTCAAAGAAAAACTGCTGACCGAACCGGAAGCTTGCCAGGGGCTGTTCTCGTTTTTTGACGATGTGGAAGATGAAGACCTGAAAAAGAAAATCAAGGAAAAAGTCAAAGTCCTCACCGAGCTGGAAAAGATGCTGGAGAAAGCGCAGGCGCTGGCCGCCGAGCGCGATCATGCACGGGAGGCCGAACATACCGCCCACAGCAAACGCGGCCCCGCCTCGGAACATGCCGCCAAGATTGAGGAAAAGCGCAAGAACCGCGCCAACTGGCGCCTCAAGCTGCATCTGCTCGACATGATCCAGTATCTCAAAAAACTGGAAATCTCGCCGCGCGAATTCAACACCATCGTGCGCACCTACACCGGCGCGGCGCAGCAGATCCGGGCGCATGATGCGCTCAGCCGCCAGCTCAAAATCAAGCGCGTGGAGGCCAAGGTCAGCAAGACCCTGCTCGACCGCATGGAAAAGAAACTCCACGAAAGCAAAATTGCCCTTGAGGCACTGAAGAAACAGCTGGGCGCGCCACTCGATGAAATCCTCAAGATCGCCAACGACATCGCGCGGGGCGAACGCGAAGGTGAATCGGCCAAGCAGGTGCTGGTCGAATCGAACTTGCGCCTCGTCGTCTCCATCGCCAAGAAATATCTCAACCGCGGGCTGCACTTCCTCGATCTCATCCAGGAAGGCAACATCGGCCTGATGAAGGCGGTCGAGAAATTCGACTACCGCCGCGGCTACAAATTCTCGACCTACGCCACCTGGTGGATCCGCCAGGCCATATCCCGCGCCATCGCCGACCAGGCCCGCACCATCCGCATCCCCGTGCACATGATCGAGACCATCAACAAGCTGGTCAAGGTGCAGCGCTCGCTGGTGCAGGAATTCGGCCGCGAACCCGCAGCGGAAGAAGTCGCGGAACGGCTGCAGATGCCGGTGCAGAAGGTGCGCAAGATCATGAAGATCGCGCAGGAACCCATCTCGCTCGAAACCCCGGTGGGCGAAGAGGAAGATTCACATTTGGGCGATTTCATCGAGGACAAGGGCATCATGAGCCCCCTCGAATTCGTCGAATCGGAATCGCTCAAGTATGTCACCGAGGATATTCTCCGTTCGCTCTCCCCGCGCGAAGAAATGGTCATCAAAATGCGCTTCGGCTTCGGCGACGGCAACGAATACACCCTTGAAGAAGTCGGCAAATCCTTCGAAGTCACCCGCGAACGGATCCGCCAGATCGAAGCCAAGGCCCTGCGCAAACTCCGCCATCCCTCGCGCTCCCGCCGCCTCAAAGCATTTCTTGAAGGGACAAGGTTTTAGTCGGATTCATCGCCCATACAAAACGCCCCGGTTGTCCGGGGCGTTTTTCATTATCGTGATCAAGAAGCGTGGGATCAAAGTTTCACCGACATCGCATTTTCTATCGCAATGCGCGGGGAGTTGCATGTTGGCGATGATTCACGGGCAGCTGGACGCGGTCGTCTGCGTCGTGATCGCGCAGCGTCCCGCTCCGTTGCCTCTCCAAACCCCCGCGGAATCTTGCGTGTTGCCGCTTTCCGTGACGCCGCCGTCCGATCCGACCACTACGAAGAAGGCGCTGCTTGCGGCGGGAATGGTCGTGAGGTTGCCCCCGGAGACGATGCCGCACTCTTGGCCGCTGTAGGTGTATGCGCTCAATTCAGCCGGGGTGAGATTCCCCCAATATGCATTGGTGCCGCCTGGGGTGCAAGAGTTGTTGTCGAAGTTGAGCTTGAGGTTCGCGCCGCCCGCCTTGTAAACGCGCAGCGGCAGACCGGGAATGAATTTGCCGTCGGGCACCGGCCGCGCCGCCGGCAGCGTCAATTGGAAGGCGCTGCGGCCGTGGGTGAACGAAATCAGCACGCCGGTGGTGGCGTTGCCCTGGAGGTCGTAGACCGGCACCGCGGGATGGCCGTTCGTGAAAGGACTCCAGTTGGCGCCGCTGTCGAGGGAACGGTAAACCCCGACATCGGTGCCGGCGTAAATTACGGTGCTCGCGCCGGGGTCGACCAGTACCGCGTTGACTGGCGAATTAGGCAGGCCGCTGCTCGCCGCGCTCCAACTCGGCGTGGCCGCCAGCGCGTTGAGGGTCTTGTAAACCTGCGTGCCAGCGCCGAAGCCGGTGATGGCGGCATAGACAATGTTGGTGTTGCCCGCATCCACCGCGAAATCACTCACCCCGCGACCAGGCAGGCCGGTGGAGATGTCCACCCAGTTACCCGCCGCCGCGCCGCCGCCTACGGTGGTGCGGAAAATTTTTCCGTTCTGCAGCCCGACATAGTAGGTGGCGCAACTCACATCGGAAGGGTCGAAGGCGACGGAGCGAATGGAACCGCCCGCGAGGAGCGGCGCGGCGCTGTTGGCCGCCCAGTTAGTGGCGCCGTCGTTGGTGCGCCAGACCGTGACCGAGCCGGCGACCAGCACCTGGGCATTCTTCGGACACATCGCGAATTGCGCGATGAAAGGGGCGTTGGTCCTGTTGTTCGAATCGGTCAGCCCGTTGTTCACATCGACATAGGTACTGTGGTTCAGCGTCTTGCCGATCACCAGAAATTGCTGCGAGTTGTACCAGATATTGCCGGGATTGGTGAAGTCAAAGGCCGAAGCGGCGCCATCGCCCGCGTACACAACGTTCCAGATCGGAGTGCTCGTGTAAGCAAAGCTGTTGTTGTCCTGAACTCCCGCCAGCGCGATGACGCCGACGGTGGGGTGGAGCGAGGCACCGGGATAAAATTGCGCGAGGGCGAGATTGGTGTTGCGCTGGGTCCAGGTCGCGCCGAGATCCACCGAAGAGGCCAGCCCGCCGTCATTGCCGACCCACACCGTCCCGGTCGGACCGAAGGCGATGGCATGCTGGTCCGAATGCAGCAGCGCGGCCGCCGGCCAGGTCACACCGTCATCGGTGGTACGGAAATTTTCATCGCCGCCCACCCACAGTGTGCCGTCGGACGAGGTCTCCAGATACAGATCGTACCAGCACTGGCCCCGGCACATGGCGATCGGGTTTCCGCTGGAGGGCTGCGTCGGCAACGCCGGCCAGGTGGCGCCGCCGTCGACCGACTTGTAAAGATTGATGAGAAAGCCGGTGGCATCCGTAAAGATCGCGTAAAGTTTGTTTGGAATGGTGGGGTGAACCGCCAGCTCGATACGCCCCAATGAAACGGTCGGCAACCCGCCGCCCAGCCGTAGGCCCCAGGTGACGCCGCCATCGCTCGACTTGTAGATTCCGACGCCATAGGCTGAGGCATAAAGCACCAGCGGATTGAAGGGGTCCATCACCAGGTCATCCACGCTCTTGCCGGGCAGGCCGATCGTCGGCCAAGTCACGCCGCCATCGGTTGACTTATAGACGCCGTTGCCGCCGCCGGGCACATTGCAGATGAAACCGGCCTCCGCCTGGGTGGTGGACGCCCACATTGTCAACGGCTGGTTTGGATCAATGATGATTTTGCTGATGCTCTTGTTGGCGAAGGCAGCCGCGCCGAGCTGGCTCCAGCTGTAACCGCCGTCGGTGGATTTCAGGATGCCTACGCCGAACTGATTGTCGCAGCCGAAATTCGGTTCGCCGGTGCCAACGAAGATAGTGTCGGGATTGCCCGGCGCCAGCAGGATGGTGCCGACAGCCAGCGAAGGCTGCCGATCGAGCAGGGGCACCCAGTTGAGCCCGCCATTGGTGGTTTTCCACAGCCCCCCGGCGGCCCCGCCGACATAGGCGATATTGCCGTCAGCGGGATGAGCGGCGATCGCCGTGATCCTTCCCGCAAATGTGGTTCCGTTTTTCTGCGCCGGCCGCGGGCCGATGGCCGCCCACACGGAGCCGGGAATCGCAGCCGCGGGTGCGGCGGGTGCCTTGCGCGCGGTTTGCAGCAGTTGCAATTGCCGCTCGTGCCCCTGCATTTCGCGAAAGGCGCGCAGCCGCGCTTCGGGGGGGAATTTTCCGTCCGCGCCGACCCGCCCCTCACGGGCCCACAGGATCCTGTCCACCAGCGGGCTGTGATCCCACGGTCGCTTCGGATCGTAGTCACCGCCTATGTCTTCCTCTGCATCGCGCCAGGCTGTCGTCACCGGTTTCGTCGGCTGCTTCGTCGCGGTCGCAATGCGTGCAGCGGGCACAGCGGGCGCCGATTGTGCGTGAGTCCCGGAAACTCCGATGGCGAGTAGCGCAATGACCGGGGCGAGCCGCGCGCGGCCGCCGATTCCTGTCGCCGTGTGTCTCATGCCTGTAATTATGAGCAAGTTCCCTGCCAAAAGTCTAACCAACGCACCACTGGCGTGTTCCCGCTCGCAGTGCGCCACGACTCGCGCAAACGGGTAGAACGGTAACAAGTTCAGCGTGTGATGGCGGTCACACGCTCCGGCCGCCAACGAAAACACCAACCAACGAAATAGTCCCAACCAAGGCATGCCACGCTGCCGTTTGCCGCTGGGTACTGCACCGATTTCCTGTAAAATCTGACTCTTGAAAAACGGCAACATCGGGAAAATGATAAGTTCGAGCAACCAACCCAAATCACCCAAGGCAACGGCGTGACCACTAACGAGTTGACTTGAACTCGCCACAATTCAGTAGGGATCAGGAACAATGGAAGTCTGTGGATTGAAACTTCCCCCGCGATTGATCTCTGCCGTCCAGTGCGCCGGTTTATTGTTCTGCCTGGTAGGGCTGCGGGCGCACCGGCCGGTGGAACAAAAATTGGCGGAGGCGGAGGCCTGGGTGCGCGCCGAGCCGCTCAGCGCTGCGGCGCGCTTTGAGCGGGGGGAATTATTGCGAGTCAGTCGCCGGTGTGAGCGGGCGAGGACCGATTACCGCGCGGCATTGCGGCTCGACCCGGAGTTCAATGCCGCACGGTTGGGCTGGGCGGCCTGCGAACTGGAGAGCGGCCAGCCGGCGGCGGCGCTTTTGCAGTTGGCGCGATTCCTCCGCTTGCAGCCGGGCCATCCCGAAGGATTGCGGCTCAAAGCCCGCGCGCTCGCACGGTCGAGTCGCCCGCAGGAGGCGGCCGCCGCTTACGAGGAATTACTCGCGGTTTTCAATGACGCCCATCCGGGTGAGCCTGAGGATTACCTGGAGGCCAGTCGGGCCTTGCGGCGGGCGGGCCGTCCTGCGGAGGCGGAAATCGCGGTGATTGATCTGGGCATCGCCCGCTGCGGCCCGGCAATCACACTGGAACTGGCGGCGCTGGCGCGGGAGGAGGAGAGCGGCCGTTTCAAGGCGGCGCTCGCCCGGCTCGATGCGATCATCGCCCGCGATCCGCGCCCGGTGCGCTGGGCTGCGCGGCGTGCTTCATTGCTCCGGCGCATTGGCTACAATGAAGACGGATCCACCCGATGAAATATTCTTTGCGTCCCCTGACGCTCATTGCGCTGTTTGCATCCGCGCTTCTGGCTGCGGCGCAGACGGCCTTGATCGCCCAGAACAACGCTCTCAAGTATCTGGCCAACAGCGCTGACCCGGCGCCGCCCGTCGTGATTGCGGTGACGCGCGGACCTTATTTGCAGCGGGCGACGCCCAATGCGATCGTGGTTCGCTGGAGCACCAGCGCCGCCACGGACAGCCGGGTGCGTTACGGGAGCGTGGCCGGGGTTCCGACCTATACGACGGACGACGCGGCAGTGACGCAGGATCACCAGGTGGCGGTCAGCGGGCTGATTCCCGACAGCCGCTATTACTATTCGGTCGGCTCGACCACTGAGGCCCTGGCGGGCGGCGACGCCAATCATTATTTCACCACTCATCCGCCGACCGATCGCGCCCGACCGCTGCGCTTTTGGGCGCTGGGTGACGCGGGGACGGGAACGGCCGCGCAAACAAATGTTCGCGATGCTTTCTACACTTGGAATGGCAGCCGGGCGCTCGACGGCTTGCTTCTATTGGGGGATAACGCCTATGCGACCGGGACGCTGGCGGAATACCAGGCGAAATTTTTTGACATCTATCCCGCCACGCTGCGCAACACCACGGTCTGGTCCGCCTACGGCAATCATGATTCTTACAGCGCCGATTCAATCTCCCAGAGCGGCCCCTATTTCGATATCTTCACCTTCCCGCGCGGGGCGGAGTCGGGCGGCGTGGCTTCGGGAACCGAGGCCTATTATTCGTTCGATCTGGGCAATGTCCATTTCGTCGTGCTCGACTCGATGACCGCAGCCTACCGCTCGCCGGCCGGGCTGATGATGACCTGGCTGCAGCAGGATCTGGCGGCTGTTGCCGACCGAGATTGGATTGTCGCCCTCTGGCACCATCCGCCCTATACCAAAGGCTCGCATAATTCGGACACGGAAATCGAGCTGGTTGAGATGCGGCAGAATTTTCTTCCGGTGCTGGAGCAGGCGGGCGTTGATCTCGTGCTCTGCGGCCACAGCCATTCCTATGAGCGCAGCTACCTGATTGATTCGCACTACGGACTCTCGACAACTTTCACGAATGCCATGAAGAAAGACGGCGGCAGTGGCCAGCCTGCGGGGACGGGCGCCTACCGGAAACCCACGCGCGGCCAGGCGGCGCACGAAGGCTCGGTGTATGCGGTGCCGGGCAGCGCCGGGCAGATCAGCGGCGGAACGCTGGATCACCCTGCGATGTTTCTGTCGCTTAATCGGCTGGGCTCGCTGGTGCTGGACATCAACGGCGCCCGGCTCGATGCGACTTTTCTCGACGACGGCGCTGCGCCGGCCGTGCTCGATTCTTTCACGCTTTTCAAGGGCGGTCCGCAGCCGCGCGCGGTTCCGGATGGTTTTTTTGTTCCCGGCTTGCCGATGAAAGTGGCGAAGCAGGGGGGGAATCTCGCGGTGTCGTGGGATGTGAGCGGCTGCCGCGCTTCGGCGCAGTACGAAATTCTCCATGGCGCGGGCGCCGGATTGTCCTCCTACACGCTCAGCGGTGCGGCGTGCGACATCGGTAACCGGGGCAGTTATGCGTGGAACCCGCCCGCGCTCCCCGGCGGGCAAACCCTGCTGTGGTGGTGGGTGGTGGGCACCGACGGAAAAAGCCAGGAAGGCAGTTGGGGATTGAGCGGCGCAGGGGTCGAGCCGCTGGGTGCGACCGCCGCCTCCGGCTTCTGCGGAACGACCACGAAGAACATTCTCAATGCGTGCCCCTGAAGAGGGTTTTGCCGGCGGGCAAGAATTTCGATATCGTTCGCAGGACTTATATCCGGCCTGAATCCCCCGAGTTCATCCCGGGATCGCGTAAAATGGCGCCATGCGGACTGGCGCTACCCCCGGATTGATTCAACGCATCGGCGGCGGGCTACGCCTGTTATGGCGCGTACAGCAACCGCTGCTGGTGGGCGGGGTTTTTCTCATCGGACTGGTGCTGGCGCTGATCGGCGATGATCGGCGCAGCGTACAGCAATTGCGGGCCGATTCAGCGCGCCTCACCATTGAAAATGACCGGCTGCGCGAGCGCTTGGGCGGAATGAACCGCGAGATCGTGCGCATTGAAGCTAATCCGCAATCTCTTGAAAGCGAAGCGCGCGAACGGCTGCTCATGGGCCGCCCGGGCGAATACCTGATTCCGGTTCCTGAAGCGGCCGTACGCCGCTGATCGCTGTTCGCTGTTCGCTGTTTTCATAGCCGCATGCGCGCCGGAACACCGCCCGTCATCGCAATTTTCGGCGGCGCTGGAATTTCACCGTGCTCAGCCGCTTACCGCGCCGCAGAATCGTTCACCCGCGGACTGACGGCGGCGGGTTGGGCGATCCGCTGCGGCGGCTATGGCGGCATCATGGAGGCGGTCGCATTCGCCGCCCGAACCGGCGGCGGCTCGCACGGGGTTTTGTTGCCGGGACTGGACGGGACGCCCTCACCCCACCTGATTTCACAGGAGGATGCGGTGGATCTTTATGACCGGTTGCGGCTGCTCATCGAGCCGGCCGATTGTTATGCCGCTTTCACCGGGAGCGCGGGCACACTCAACGAGATTGCCATGCTGCTGGCCTTTTATCGCTCAGGTCAGAAATTGAACCGGCCATTGCTGCTTATCGGAAAACAACCGGCGGCCTTGCCGGCGTTGCTGATCGGGAATGGCTGGTTTCCCCCCGCAGCGGCCGGATGCCTGCATGCATTTCAGGGCCCTGCTGCGGCGCTGCGCTTCTGTCAGCGCTGGCGCGCGGCCCGCGACTTGTCCCGCGAAAATATCCGTCCACCACGAGGCCGCGCCCGATGAGGATTATTCACCGCCGGGGCGGGGCGAGAGGACGCGCGGGCGCTATGATTAGCCGATGCGGCTCGCCCACTGGATGCCTCGACTCTTTATGGCCCAGCCGCGCCTGCTGATCTTTCTGCTGCCGCTGCTCATGGCCTCCGGCCCCGCCTACGCGCCGGAGTTGAAGGCGGGCTTTGAGGCGGCGGAGCAGGGGCTGTGGCGCGAGGCGCGCTTCCGCTACGAACGGGCCGCGGCGGCGGCGGTGGCGGCGCCGGATTTTCGGATTTATAACAATCTTGCCGTGAGCGCCGAGGCGCAAGGCGATTTCCCGGCGGCGCGAGCGAATTATGAAAAGGCCATTGCGCTGGCGCCCGACAATCGCGAGCTGCGCGAAAATTTCACCGCGTTTCGCGCTTACAGCCGGAAAATTCCGGGACTGTGGCCCGTGGTCAAGAAGCCGGCAGAATCAGCGCCTGCGGATTGCCCGCCGGGTTCTTCGTCGGCCCCTGCCAGCGCCGGCCAGAACGCCATTTCGAGTTCCAGCCCGAGTTCTATTTCTTCATCCGCCCCTTCATCCACCCCGTCGACCACCCCGTCGACCACCCCGCCGAAAAAGCCGGCGCCGCCAGCGGCCGGAGCGCGCACCCCATGAAAACCCGCGCGGTTTTGACCCTCACGCTGGCGCTGTGCGGAGTGCCGCTGTTTGCCGGCACCCGGCCGGTGGAACTTGAAGTCCCGCTGCCGCCCACGCTGACGCTGCGCGCGGGCGCGCGGGTCGGCTTTTTGGAAGTTCGCGAGGACGGCGCCTGTACCTGGGTGCATCCCGGCGGCGAAATGATCAACGCGATGCGCCGGGATCTTTTTCGCGCCGGCAATCTCCGCCTGGTGGACGCCCCGGCGGCGCCGCTTCCCGAACAGCCCTTCAGCGAGATCGAGCGCAACGCACCCTACATGAAGCGGGTGGGGGAGAAACTGGCGGCCGATTACCTGCTCACCGGCGAAACCCATTTCAGCGCGCAGGACGCCTCGGGTTATTACCCGGCGGAAATCGAACGGCCCGACGGCCTAACCGAGACCATCACGCGTTATCAGGAGATGCGGGAATTCCGCATGACCTTCGATTTTTATCTCTTCGACGCCCATACGGGGACGCTGGTCTACAAGGATCACTTCACCGCCAAACAACTGCTGCCCCATGGCGCCACCGAAGACTTGGGCGGTTTTTATCTGCTCTATGACCGCATCAAAATTGATCTCCTGACCTTATTGACCCCGACCAAAAGAAAAGAAATCCGCTATCTTTTTCGTTAAACCCGAGTGCCTCAACCCCGAGCCCGCTGACCCCCGAGGTTTTCATGCGCCAGAAATTAGCCGGTGTCCTCTTCGCGCTCCTGGTTTTCGCGCCCGCCCTGCGGCTCCCCGCCGAGGGCCAGAACAAGGTGCAATACCAGCGCTTTAACTGGCAGGTCTATCACAGCCCGCATTTCGACATTTATTATTACCCCGAAGAACAGCCGCTCTTGGAAGGGGTGCTGTCCGACGCCGAGAGCGCTTACCGCGACATCTCCGATTATCTCGGCCACACCCCGCCCTTTCGCATTCCCCTCATCTATTACAAGACCCACGCGGAATTCGAGCAGACCAATGTCACGCTCGATTTCATTCCCGAAGCCGTGGGCGGCTTCACCGAGCCCCTGCGCAACCGCATGGTGATCCCCGTGGATCAGACGCCCGACAAGCGCTACCAGCTGATCCGCCATGAGATGACCCATGTCTTTGAATTCTCGATCATCTACGAGGGATCGATCGGGCGCCTGGTGCGCGGCCGGGCACCGCTGTGGATCATGGAAGGACTGGCCGAGCACATCGGCAAGATGAACGCGAAAGACCCGATGGATGATGTCTTTCTGCGCGACGCGGCGCTCAATGACCTGGTGCCCAGCGTGAAGGATCTCGACGAGCTGGGCTTCATGACTTACCGCATTGGCGAGGCGATCTTTGACTTTATCCGCGAGGAAAAAGGCAAAGCGGCGGTGGCCAATTTTCTCTGGGAATACCGCAAAATATTGATTGGAGGATCCATCGAAAAAGCCATCAAAGACTCTTTCGGCCTGACCGTGCCGGAATTCGACCAGGCGTTCCGCCGCTGGCTGCGCAAAAAATATCTGCCGCTTGCCGCGCAGCGCGACGAACCGCTCGATTATGGCCCGGAAATTCGCTACAAGAATGAAGACCCGCGCACGGTTTTCATCTCCCCCGCTCTATCGCCTTCGGGAGATCTGGTGGCGGCCATCACCAACCGGCGCTATGCCGCGATTGATGTGGTGGTGCTGTCGGTGAAGGACGGCAAGGTGATGCACACCCTGACCCCGCGCTTCACCAACCGCTATGAATCCCTCGTCATCGCAGGGCTTTCCGGCGGCCGCGATCTCGCCTGGGCGCCGGACGGCGACCATGTCGCCTTCATCGTCAAAAACCCACCCCACCGCGAGTTGTACATCGCCAATGCGCGCGGGGGCATCCAAAATCGCATCCGTCTGACCCTGGACGGCGAGCCACTGGCGAATGCGCAATCGCCGTCCTATTCTCCCGATGGCAGCCGCATCGCCTTCAGCGCCAATTACAAGGGGCAGGTGGATCTTTTTTACGCCGACCTGAACGAAAAAACCATCGGCCGCCTCACGAACGACACGGTGGAGGATTACAACCCGCGTTATTCCACCGATGGCAAAACCGTGATTTACAACGCCCGGCTCGGGCAGCGCTTCAAACTTTTCACCGTGGACGCGACTGATCCGGCGCGAAAAACCCAACTGAGTTTCGGCGAGAGCGATGACCTCATGCCCGCTTTCGCGCAGGGCGGGAAATCGGTGCTTTACAGCAGCGCCGCGGCGCCCGATTACATCTATGATTTATACCGGCTCGATCTCGCGACCGGCACCCGCGAGCGCCTCAGCCATGTCATCAGCGCGATCTACGACGCGTCCGAAACCGGTGCCGCGCCCGCGCCGCCGCCCGAACTCAAACCGATTGACCGCGGCCCGCTGGGCGACCGCGAAAAACGGGGCGAAGCACAGCCGTCTGTAAAGGAGCAGGAGAAGGAGAAGGAAAAGGAGAAGGAAAAAACGGGCGATACGGCAGCTGCTAACGGTTCGGCACCCGCGACCGCTGCGCCCCCGGCGGACGCCTCCTTGCAAACCCCGGCAAAGACCGAGGCCGGCGACAGTCTCAACTCGGAAATCGTATTCGCGACTTTTTATCGGGGCACCTTCGCGCTGGTGCGGGGCAATCGCCTCGGCGTGAAGGAAACGCTGCCGCCCGCAGCGCAGGGCTCGGCGGCGGAAGAAGTCGCACCGTTCCGCCCGCCGCTGCAGTTGCGACCTGAAGACTCGGCCAGCGGCCCCTACAAGCCCTTTGCCAAGGCGAACTGGTCGGTCGAAGCGCCGCAAGTGGAAATCGCGGTGGCGGATGACGGCACCATTTTCTCCAATGGCCGCATCGTGTTCGCAGACACGCTGGGCAATCAGCGGGTGGCGCTGCTCGCCAATTCCGTAAACGGCTTCACCAATATCAACCTGAGCTACCTGAACCGCACCCGCCGTCTGGGCTGGGGCGGCGCGGTCTTCGATCAGCGGGCTTATTATTATGCCGTCCGCCCGGATACCGGCACGATTGTGCGGCTTGAAAATCACAACAGCGGCGCGATGGCCTTCTCGGAATATCCCTTCAGCCGGTTCTTTCGCGCCGACCTGGGTGCCGGTTATTACAGCCGCACCAATCAGCAATTCAGCGGCATCGGCTTTAATCGGTTGTTCGGATTCTTCAGCACGGGCGACACTGTGCATTCGAGCGGTCCCTTCGTGTCCGCCGGCCTGTCTTTCGACAGCGCGCGTTACGGCGCCCCGGCTTGGGCGATCCACGGGCTCAAGGTGGATCTCTCGCTGGAGAAGGGCTTTTCCGGCGGCGGCTTCACCGACACGGATGTAGCCGTGCGCAAATACGCGCACATCGCCGGCCGTTCGCTGCTGGCCTGGCGAACCGTCTATCACGAATCGCGCGGGCCGGGGCTGACCTACACTTCGCTGGGTGGCTTCAACACTTTGCGCGGCTATCGCTACGCGGAATTTTTCGGCTCGCGGCAATTCTTCACCAATCTGGAATTCCGGGTGCCGCTCATTGATCACCTGGTGCTGCCGTGGCTGGGGGGGCTTGATTTGCGGGGCATCCGGCTCGCCATTTTCGTCGACGCCGGCGCCGCGTGGCTGCGCGCAGATGATTTGCGGCTCAATCAAACCGGCCTGAAGGGCAATATCTTCATTGATCCCGAGCGCGGCGCGCGCGGCTGCGTCGGCAGCGGTCCGCCGCCGCGGCAACCACCCACCGCCGCGTGTAATGTCCATGAATTCCGCTTCTGGGCGCCCGGCCAGACGGGCAAACAATTGCAGGACGGCCGGGCCAGCTATGGCTTCGACTGGTCATTCTTCCTCGGACCGTTGGAATTGCATTGGGACTACGCCCGCCGCTGGGATCTCAAGCACTCGGGCCCCGGCTTCGGGACAGATTTCTATATCGGCTACACTTGGTAAATCATGCCCCCGCGCTTTTGTTAAAATCCTCCGGTGAACACCTTGCTCCTCGCCCCGTTTTTAGACATTGGATTTCCGGAACTCCTGCTGGTGTTCGGCATCGCCTTGCTGCTTTTTGGCGGCGCCAAGCTCAAAGGCATCGGTCGCGGCATGGGCGAGGCGATCTCTGAATTCAAAAAAGGCATGAATAGCGAGGACGAAAAAAGGGATAAAAATTCCCCCCCGGCGGATCCAAAGTAAATTCGGCGCGCGGGCCGGAATGCATTTCCGCCCGGTTCCTGCAGCCGTTATCGTCGCCGGGTTATTCGCAATGCCCGGCGCGCACCGCCCATGAAGAAACCGCCGGTCAGCGCCGATGTCGCCTTTCAGCAGCGCTTCGTCGCCAAGGCGCGGCGCGAGCTCGGGCTGACCCGCGCCAGCTACCAGCCGGGCTACTTGCGCGATTATTCTCGTGCGGCCAGCCGATTCACCCCGCAATCGATTGCGGAGACGGAGTTGATTGCCGCCCTGGCGCCCGTGGAATTCCTGTTGGTGGGAGACTTTCACACCCTGGCGGCGACGCAGGCTGAGGCGGCCCGGTTGCTTGAATTCTGGCAGCGGCTCGCGCCCGGCCAGGCGCATGCGCTGGCGCTTGAATGTTTCACCGCCCGCGATCAGGAGGCGCTTGACGCCTTTCAGGCGGGCGAACTGGACGAGGAGGAATTGCTGCGCCGCACCCGCTGGAATCGGGAATGGGGCTTTTCCTTTGATCATTACCGGCCCCTGCTCCAGGCGGCGCGGGCGGCAAAAACCCCCGTGCTGGCCCTGGATGCCTTTCCGCGCGGAGATTTCCGCGAAGTGCGCGCCCGCGACCTCTTCATGGCGCGGCGGCTGGCGGAGGCGCGCGCCCACGATCCCGCGTTGCGAATCTTCGTGCTGGTCGGGGAGACTCATCTTGCGCCCGGGCATCTGCCGCGCGCAATCGTGCGGGAAGCCGGTTTGCGAAGCGTGCCGGCGGCCGTCGTGCTGCAGAATGTGGATCAGGTTTTCTGGAAACTTACGCCCGCGCAGCGCGAGAGCGGATCCGGCTATTTTTCCCTGGCGGCTGCGGATGCTTTCGCCGCAGGTTCGCCCGCTTATTTCATGGCGCTCTCGGCCTCGCCGGTGCAGAAATATGAATCGTGGCGCGCCTACATGGCGGGGCTTTCACGAGAATCTGGACACCCGGGCATTGAGGCCACGGCCTTTTATGACCTGATTGAAAGCCTGCTGGGGGTGCTGCGCATTCCCAGAACCCTCTGCCTTAAAAGAAGCGGCGCCAGCGTCAAATTTTTCAGCGATTATTACCCCGAAGTGATGGGCCCCGCGCAATTCGGTGAATTCGGCGACCGGGTGCAGGGCAGCGCGATGCCCGAAGTCCGCAAGCAAACGACCCTCAGCCGGGCACCACAGATCGGTCGGTTCTATTGCGCACCCCTCAACCTGATGTGGATTGGCGCCGCGCCGCTGCGTGATCTCGCCGAGAGCGCGGGATATTTCATCAACCTGGCGCTTAAAGGGCGGGTGGGGATGGTGCGGCCGCTCGATCTGCCGTTCATCGACCGGCTTTCAGAGCGCATCATCGAAGAGGCGCTGAGCTACGCCGGCTCGAAATTCATCGGCCCCGAGCGCCGCTTCCACGCGCTGGAAGTGCTGGGCGAAACCCTGGATTGGCTGGAAGCGACCGGCGTAAAGGGCGAGGATTCGCTGGAGTGGCATGCGGAAGTCCGCCGTTATCGCCAGGCGGAAGAATTTCTGGGCGCCTTGCGCATCGCCGAGAAATGGCTGCACGCGGCGCTGGCAACGCGGGGATCCATCCGGGCGGAAAAATCACTGGAAGCGGCGCTCGGCGATCCGCCGCTCTTCGTGCTGGCGGTGCATGAGTGGGGGTATCTCCTGGGCGAACGACTCTTCGATCAAGTGCAGTTGCGCCGGCTCAGCCAGCCTGCACTGCGCGCCGCCTTCAGCCGCCGGTTCAACCAGCCCGGCGAGGCGCGCCGCGAGTTGCGGCGCCTGCGGCGTATCACCGGCGAGGAGGCCTCAACCGCTTAGCGGAGGCCGATTGCACAGAGCCAAGGTGCTGGTGGGGGTGGACTTACCAGACCCTTACCAAGCCAAGAGCAGCCGAAAATGATTATTCTTTGCAGGGCGGGCGGCTTCGTGTATAATACAGGCTCTGATTTGCAGTTCTGGCTTTTCGCTTTGCGAGATGACCTGCGCAATGACGAAAGGCTCCTCAATGTCAAACAAACTCTATGTCGGCAACCTCAGCTACAGCACCACCGAGCAAACGCTTGGTGAACTCTTCGGGGCCGACGGCCGCAATGTCTCCGATGTCAAGGTCATGATGGATCGCGAAACCGGCCGCCCCCGCGGCTTTGCTTTCGTGACCATGGCGACCGAGCAGGACGCGGCTGCCGCGATCACTGCCCTTAACGAAAAGAGCGTCGATGGCCGCAATCTGCGCGTCAACGAAGCTCAGCCCCAGGCCCCCCGCACGGGCGGTGGTGGCGGTGGCGGCGGCCGTGGCGGCGGTTACGGTGGTGGTGGTGGCGGCGGCGGTGGCGGCCGTGACCGTTACTAAATAAAGCTCAAACCCATTCCTCAGCGGTCATTCCGCTGATGTCAAGACCCCGGCCGCCAGATGTGCGACCGGGGTTTTTTTATGCCCGGATTCGGTGAACCCGCCTCGCAGCCTTCAACCGCCGAGCTTCAACTTCATTCCCTCATGCGACGCGGTGAATCCCAGCTGCACATAAAAGCGGTGCGCATCTTTGCGGATTTTGTTGGAGGTCAACTGAATCCGGTGGCAGTTCATTTCGCGCGCGCGGGCGATGGCGAAGTTCATCATTGCGCTGCCCAGCTTACGCCCCCGCAGTTCACTCGCAATGCGCACCGCCTCGATCTGCGCCACCCGGCGCCCCCGATGGCCGAGATAGGTGAGGAAATCGAGCTGAAAAGTGCCGATCACCCGGCCCTCCAATTCCGCCACATACAATTCACTGTTGGGGTTTTTGTCAATCACTGCGAATGCGTCGGTGTAGGCCGGTGCCAGCGGCAAGGAATTAATTTCGCGCAGCGCGCCCAATTCGTCATCCGCGAGCAGTTGGATGATATCTGTGAGGTCATGCACCGAGGCCCGGCGGATGATCAGGGTGGCGGAATTAGAATTCTTCATGGTCTGATTTTCATCCCGTAATTTGTGCCAGCCACGGCAGAATTTCAACAAGGGAAGTCACTGACAGATCCGCCGGGTGACGGGGATCGGCCGGTTTGAATCCCCGCGCGATGAAGACAGAGCGCATGCCCATCGCGCTAGCGCCGGCGATGTCCCGCTCGGGGTTGTCGCCGACCATGACGCATTCACTCGCAGCAACGCCCAGTTCTCCCAGCACGAATTCAAAGATGGGCCGCTCCGGCTTGCCGCTGTCCACCTCGCCGGAGATCGCGACCGCGACGAAGCTCTCAGCGAGGCCGCTGCTCGCGAGCTTGTCGCGCTGCAAATCGGGAATTCCGTTGGTCACGATCCCCAATTTGTATCGGGGCGCCAGAAATTCCAGCAACGCGTCCACCTCGGGATAACGGGGAAACAGGGCGCGGACGCGGATGAATCGTTCGGCCAGCAGCGCGCACAGTCCGTCATCTTCGATGCCCTGTTCCGCCAACGCCGCGCGCCAGACCGCAATGCGGAACCCGGCCGCCTGCCCGCCGAGGCTTGCCAGTTCGGGATGCGCACGGCTGTCATAGCGCGCCCACAAGCCTTCCAGGGCGCTATGACCGATCCGCTCCGCATAGGGCCAGGTGGGCGCGAGCTTCCACCGTGTCGATGCCTGCCGCTCCGCCGCCGCCGCCAGCGCCGGCGCGTCCAGCGAACGCACGCCCGCCGCGAGATAGGCGCAGTCCAGCAAGGCATGACGCGAGACCGGATGATCGAGGATCAGCGTCTCGTCAAGATCAAAGAGTAGGGCGGAGATCATCCGGGAATATTGCCGGGTGCGGGGGAGGGTACTTGCGTTTGGGATAACGAATCAACGCGACTTCCAACGGTGGCCGCAACCTTTACAGTGCATCCGTTTCGCCGGCGATAAGGTTGGCAAACCGAAGAAGAGCATTGTCATCAGATAGGCGAATCTGCCCCACGACTCACTCGTCCGTATGCTTCCGCAGTTCGGACACACGGCCGGACCCTCATCAGTCGTAGGCTGCGACCCTTCTTGCGCCGACAATATCTTGCGTGCTGCCACAGCCATAGAATCGGAAACCTGAACTCTTACACCAAACGCAGGGATCCCGCCTCTTAGCGAATTGATATGTTTGTCCGCGAGAAAGACCGGGATACCGGCCAATTCCAGCTGCACCTTTGCCAGATGCGCCTCATGGAGAAAGCTGTAACAGGCAATCGTGACCAGGGATTCGCGCACCGTGCTCATGGGATGATATTACAGGCCGTCAGGGGTAATGGTTGTCGCTTTAAATTCGCTGACCCTCGGCGAATCTGCGCACAGTCAATGAATGACCGTGACATGGAGTCGCGAACGCGTAACGGGAAAAACGGGTCATGGGTGCGGATTCGAACTCAAACGCGTTCGAAGTCCCGTATGATTGTGCTGGGTCAAGGAGATGCGTCGGCGGATAATCGTGCCGGGATGCACTCGTTAAAATTCCCTCTCATCTCCAAGAGGTTTTTCATGTCCTTCGATCCCCAATACAGCGCTGCCGCGCTGCGGCAGTCATTCCTGAACTATTTCGCGAAGCAGGGGCATCAGGTGGTGCGCTCGTCGCCGCTCCTGCCCGCCAATGACCCGACGCTACTCTTCACCAATGCCGGGATGAACCAGTTCAAGGATCTGTT
>JAYVQF010000280.1:0-4743 GCA_043777195.1 Thermoanaerobaculia bacterium | reverse complement strand
GCTTGCTCTCCCCACTCATCAAAGCCACGCTGGCGGAATTGAATATTCCCGGGGAGGCCGTGGATGAGGTGATTTCGGGGTGCGCCAGGCAGGCGGGGGTCGGCCCCAATCCCGCGCGCCAGGCGGCGATCTACGCGGGATTGCCCGTGACCGTGCCGGCGGTCACGATCAACATGGCGTGCGGATCTTCCTTGAAAGCGGTGATGGACGGCGCGCAAAAGATCGCGCACGGCGAGGCGGAGTTGATCATCGCCGGCGGCGCGGAGAACATGAGCCGGGTGCCGCATCTGCTGCCCGGTTTTCGCCAGGGCTACCGGCTGGGCAATCAGCCCGTGCTGGATGTCATGTACCAGGACGGCTTTCTCTGCCAAATTTCCGGCAAGGTGATGGGAGAAACCGCAGAAACCCTGGCCGAACAATATGGAATTTCCCGCGACGATCAGGACCGCTTCGCGCTCGCTTCGCAGCAAAAAGCCGTGGCGGCGATGGCCTCCGGAAAATTCAAGGATGAAATTCTGCCGCTGACGGTTGCCGGGCGAAAAGGCGAAATCATTGTCGCGACCGACGAACATCCGCGCGCCGATGCTTCCCTCGACAGCCTGCGCAATCTGCCGGCCGTTTTCAAAAAGGACGGTTCGGTCACCGCCGGCAATTCCTCCGGCCTCACCGATGCCGCCGCGCTGCTGATTTTATGCAGCGAAGCGAAGCTGAAGGAATTCAATCTTGTCCCGCTGGCCCGCCTCATCGCCGCCACCCAGACCGGCGTGCCGCCGGAAATCATGGGCATCGGGCCGGTGCCGGCGGTGCAGAAATTATTCGCAAAGACGAAACTGGGCTGGAAAGACATGGGTCTGATGGAACTGAACGAAGCCTTCGCCGCGCAAGTGATCGCGTGTCAGCGCGACCTGCAATTCCCAGAAGAAATTCTCAATGTCAACGGTGGCGCCATCGCGCTGGGCCACCCCATCGGCGCCACCGGCGCGCGTCTCTGCGTCACCCTCATCCACGAAATGATCCGCCGCAAAGAAAAACGGGGCATCGCCACGCTCTGTATTTCCGGCGGCCTGGGATTGGCCGCGCTGTTCGAGCGGGAATGATGAGAGCGCCGTATCAATCCGTCTCCGTCACAGAATCGGAATGCATGCATCGCGGCGCTCCCCGCTGCCTGATCACCGTCAAGCGCATCGGCATAGCCGGGTAAAATGGGAATTGCCTGAATCATGCAGCGTCTATACAAATCGCCGGGGATGTTTCTTCATAACTCCGTATTGGGCGCCTTGCTAGCCAGGGTCGCGCGGTCGCGGGCCCAGGAGCGGATGGCTTTGGTTTGTTCGGCCATGGTTTTAGAGAGGGGCACGATTTTGGTGATGGAGCGGTAGAGGTCGTTGTCCACCATGGCGCGGTCTTCGGAGAAGGCGTCCACCGAGGCGGTGGAGACGCTGCTTTCGATCTCCGCGCCGGTGTAGCCCTTGGTCAGCTTCATCAGCGAGGCCATGGAAAATTTCGCGGGGTCGCCGCCGGCCTTCGTGATGTGGATGGTGAGGATCTCCTTGCGCTCGTCCTCGGTGGGCATGTCCACGAAGAAGATCTGGTCGAAGCGCCCCTTGCGCAGGATTTCCGCCGGCAGCATCTCGATGCGGTTGGCCGTGGCGGCGACGAATACCAGCGATTTGTGCTCCTGCATCCAGGTGAGGAAGTAGGCGAAGATGCGGGCCGCGGCGCCGCCCTCCTTGTGCGCATAGCCGGCGAAGGACATTTCGATTTCGTCAATCCACAGGATGGCCGGCGCCAGCTGCTCCAGCAGGTTCAGCGCATGCTCGACCGCCTCTTCCGGCGCGCCCATGGCGCCGCCGAAAACCCGCCCCATGTCCATGCGGAACAGCGGAATACCCCACGCCGACGAGATGGTCTTGATGGTCATGGATTTGCCGCAACCGGCGATGCCCATCACCAGGATGCCCTTGGGGAGCGGCATTTTGCTGGCCGGATCGCGGATGGCTTTTTCCCGTTTTTTCAGCCAATCCTTGAGATTTTCCAGCCCGCCCACCCCTTCGACACTGGCGTCCGGCGGCACGAAATCGAGGACACCCTCTTTGCGGATCATCTGTTCCTTTTCCGCGAAGACCGCCCGCAGCTGGTCGCTGAACGAGGCGCCGGTTTTCGCCACGGCAGCGGCATTCGCCGCGGCGACATCGGCCTCGTGCATGGCCAGACCGCGCAGCGCGTTGCCCACGGCTTTGCGCTGGGCAGGATCGGTCATCGCGGCCACCCCCGCGGCAATCAGGCTGTTATCGTAGAGCGAAATCAGCGCGGCTTCGTCCGGAAGATCCAATTCAAGGTAATAAATCTCCTTGAGCAGTTCCTGCGGAATTTGCTTGACCGGCGAGAGCAGGATGATGTAGCGCTTTTTGCCCTTCAAGTCGTGATACAGGTCGCGTAATTTGCGGACCACTTCGGGCTGGCTGAAATTCGCATGCAGATCCTTGAGCAGGATCACCGGCGCCTGCGCATAAGTGCGGGAGAATTCCAGCGCCTTGAGCGGCGCTTCGCTGTCGGGCACCCGTTTGCCGTTGGCGGTCATGCCGCGGGTGATGGTCCAGGTGAAGAGTTCGCTACCGGGAAAGGCCTTGAGCGCGGTTTCGCGGACGGTTTTTTCCGCCCGTTCTTCCTCGACCGTGCGCAAGTAGATCAGCGGCTGGGGGCCGGCAAAGAGGCGCAGAAGTTGTTCGGAGGTGGTCAGCATGAGGGGATTGTAAACAATGTGAGAAGCGGCATCCGAAGCACTCACCGTGACAATTATTTGCAGCGATGACATTAATTGTCATTCCCAAATTCACAAACGCGGATGGCGCGGCCCCCCGATTAAAGCGGATGTATGCCGGTATTTCACTCTGGATCCTATTACAAATGAAGGGATGCCCCAGTCACAGGTAAACAATTGGCACAACAATTGCATTAATCAATTTCATGATTTCGTCGCGTTGTACTGTATGCGGTGAGATGACGGTCCTGTACCGCCATCTATGCCCCCGCTGCGGCGCGGCGAAAGCTGCTCTGACCACGCCCGCACAGCAGCGGGAATGCATTGAAGAATTGCGGCAAGCGCTGGCGGCAACAGAAGAACGCGGAAATGACCCGATGACCGCTGCCATCGCGCAGGATCGGCTGCTACGCGATGGCTATCTGCCCGATGACTGCGAATTGCTGCTGCTGGAGGCGGAATGGTGCGTTTGCTCGATGAACGGCGTTGGGGATTTCTCCAGCGGCATGGGGGCCCGCTACCAGGCTTGCATCAACAAATTTGAGCGGCTCCGGCTTGCGGCAGTAGCCCTCGATGCAACCTCCCGCACCACAATGATCCGGCGGCGCCGCTTGCTCTGGCGCATCGCGGCCGGCAGTCCGCTGCGCCCGGCGCTGCGTTTGCTCGGTTCCCTGGTGACTATTCTGTGCGTCCGCATCGCGCGCGTCATACAAACCCGCCTTAGGGGCCGCAACGAAATAACAGTAGCAAAGATGACTGCCGAGTCGCCCGAATGGCGAGGCGCAAGGAGCGCGCATGCCCGAAGGCATGTAAGCGACGAGCAACGAAGCCAGTCGGGATGAGTCGGCGGGCAGACTGCTACTGTTATTTCGTTGCGGCCCCTTAGTGCCTTGGAATTTTGTCACCCCGCTGTTTTTGATCCCTGCTTGATGATCAGCACCACCCCTGCCACGATCAGCAGCGCGGCAAGCAGCAGGCGCGGGGTGAAGGCCTCGCCGCCGAGCAGGCAGCCGAGGGCAACCGCGACCACGGGATTGACATAGGCATAGGTGGCGAGCCGTGACGGGGTGACCCGCCGCACGAGGTAGCCATACGCGGTGAAGGCGATCATGGAGCCGAAGATGACGAGATACGCCACCGCGAGCCAGGAGCGCGTGGAAACTTGCGCGGCATGAAAGCCGGTGAAATCGCCGTGCAATCCCGCCGCGCCCATGAGCCAAGCGCCACCGCACAGCATCTGCAGCGCCGCCGCCTGCATGCCGTTTTCAGGCAATTCAAGCTTGCGTCCCAGCAGCGAGCCGGCCGCCCAGGCGGTGCCGCCGAAAATCACCGCGATGCAGGCTGCGGCATTGAGCGCACCGCCGCCCAAAATCGCCGCGGGCCCGAGCAGAACCCCGACGCCGAAAAAACCCAGCAGCAGGCCGATCAGCAATTTTCCCCGCGGAATGATGCCCTGCAAAAGGACGATCATCAACGGCTCCGTCGCGATGAGCAGCGCGGCGGGGCCTGACGCGATGCGCTGCTCGGCGAACATCACCGAGCCATTGCCCAGCAAAAGCAGCAGCGCGCCCAGAAGCGCCGCCGAGCGCCAGTGGGCGAAGGTCGGGAGTCTGGCCCCGCGAATGGCGGTGAAGGTGAAGAGCGCCGCGCCCGCGGTCAGGAAACGGCCTCCGGCGGCGAGAAACGGCGGCAGGGTTTCCAGCACGATGCGGATGGCGAGGTAAGTCGAACCCCAGATGATCCACACTGCGGCAAAGGCGAGAAGGACGCGCAGGCGTTCGCCGCGCGCAGCAGAGTCCGGCGCTGCAATCGGCATCTCCGCTGCGGCAGCCGGCATCTCCGGGCCCGGCGCGCAAGCGGCGGCATTCCCCATCGCCATTTCCTCCGTGCGCAGATTATTTTCGGCGCAATGTGACACGGCGAGCCTCCTCAGGAATTGCGCCCGGAGTTTTCTGTGGCGCGGACAACATCCCTTTGGGGTG
>JAYVQF010000279.1:0-4769 GCA_043777195.1 Thermoanaerobaculia bacterium | reverse complement strand
ATAAATTGGAAGAGCTGGGGAAGTACACCAATGGCTATGATTATGGGCGAACCAACAACCCCACACGCGCGGCGCTGGAGCGCAATCTCGCGGCGCTGGAAGATGCCACCCATGCGATCGCCTTCGCCAGCGGTATGGCGGCGATGCAGGCGCTCACCTGCCTTTTGAAGACCGGCGATCATATTCTCGCCTCGGATACTTTGTATGGCGGGGTGTATCGCTATTACGAACATATCCTCAAGGATTTTGGCATCACGGCTTCCTATGTGCACACCAGCGACCTGCGCGCGGTGAAGGCGGGGCTGCGGCCGAACACCCGACTCATTCATATCGAAACCCCCACCAACCCGATGCTGACCGTGAGCGATATCGCGGCCATCGCAAAGCTGAAACCGAAAGGCTGCGTTTTTTCGGTGGACAACACTTTTCTCACACCGGTTTTGCAGTCGCCGCTCGCGTTGGGCGCCGATGTGGTGCTCCACTCGATGACCAAATATATCGGCGGCCATTCCGATGTCATCGCCGGTTGCTTGATGACCAACGACGAGAAGATATTCACGCGGCTGCGCTTCGTGCAAAAATCGGTTGGGGCGATTCCCTCGCCGCACGACTGTTTTTTGCTATTGCGCGGGGTGAAAACCCTGCCATTGCGCATGGCGCAGCATGAGAAAAACGGCCGCGCGGTCGCCGCGGCGCTGGAGAAAGCCGGCATTGCCGTTATCTATCCCGGCCTGAAAAGCCACCCCGGCCACAAACTCGCGAAGAAACAACAGCGCGGTTTCGGCGGCATGATTTCGTTTGATTTGGGCAGCTACGCCAAAGCTAAAAAATTCCTCGACCGCCTGGAAATTTTCACGCTCGCCGAATCATTGGGCGGCGTCGAATCACTCGCCTGCCATCCCGCCTCGATGACGCATGCCTCGTTCCCGCCCGAGCGTCGCCAGGAATTGGGCGTGACCGATAGCCTGGTCCGCCTCTCGGTGGGCATCGAAGATTGCGATGATCTCATCGCCGACCTCATGCAGGCGCTGGGGAAATAAAGAACCACGATGCTTCCCGCTTGACATTATATTTTTGTAATGATTTAAAGGCGTCGGTAAAAATCAGGGAAATTACGGACGAAAATGCGGCGAAAGTCATGAAAATACGGTGAATTCCGCGGTTTTTCTACAGTGAATACCTGATGGGGGGAAATATTTTTCGCTGCAAGATTACTTCATGCAGACAAGCCACTTTCTCTCCCGCCGATTCGCATTCGTGTCCCTTTCCGCCGCGCTCCTGGCCGGCGTTTTTTTTCTCTTCGGCCCGCGCCTCGCCGCCAGCGCCGATCCCCAGGATGAGGAATTTGAAATGCTCATCGCCAACCCGGCCGCGTCCACCGGCTCGTGCGGGGTGGAGCGCTGGTCGGTGAAGACCGGCACCGACGCCGACATCGGCCTGGTCAATCTGAGCGCCACCTCCGCCAACACCGTGGCGGCGATGGCCGGCTGGCCAACCCCGAGCCCCATTCCCGCCAACAACCGCATTGCGCCTTACGAAACCACGGTCTGGCAGCTCACCGGAACGCTGACCTCATACAAACTTGAATCCGACTCCGACTACCATCTGGTGCTGATCGACACCACGGGCCACAGCATGATTGTGGAGATTCCCGATCCGGCCTGCGTCGCCTCGACCAGCCCGTTGAGAGCTAAAATCACGAACGCGCGCGCGCAGTTCGACGCGAAGTACACCGCGACCGGCTCCTTCCAGACCGCCAATGTTCCCGTCACCGTGACCGGCATCGGCATGTTTGATTTCCTGCACGGTCAGACCGGGGTCGCCCCCAATGGCATCGAGCTGCACTCGGTGCTCAATGTCAACTTCAGCCCCGGTTCGACCTATTCGATTTCCGGCAGCGTGACAAATGCCAGCGGCGCTGCGCTCAGCGGCATTGCCATCGCGGCGGGCGGCGTCTCCACGACCAGCAGCTCGACCGGCGCCTACACCCTGGGCGGTCTCGCCGGCGGCAGCTACACAGTCACGCCTTCCAGCGCGAATTACACCTTCACGCCCTCGAGCCGCGCGGTTTCGATCGCCGGCGCCAGCGTCACCGGCCAGAACTTCGTGGGAAACACGGTCACGACCTCGACCTATGCGATCACCGGCATGATTACCGCCGGGGGCACGGCCCTGAGCGGCGTGACGATGAGCTACAGCGGCGCGTCGTCGGGTTCAGCCACCAGCGACACGAGCGGCAACTACAGCCTGAACAGTCTTGCCGCGGGCAGCTACACCCTCACCCCGGCAAAAAGCGGATACGCCTTCACGCCCGCCACGGCAACGATCAGCGTGGGGCCGAGCGCCGTCCAGAACTTCACCGCCGCCGCGACCGGCGGAACCGCGCTGAGCAATGGCGTGGCGGTCAATAGCTCGGTGAACGGCGCCAGCGCGGACGCCAGCTTCAAAGACTTCACCCTGGCCGTGCCGTCCGGCGCCAGCAACCTGACGATTGCCACCACCAACGCAAGCGGCGATGTGGATCTCTATGTGCGGGCTGGCGCGGCGCCCACACTCAGCACCTATGACTGCCGCCCTTATACTTCGAGCGGCAACGAATCATGCAGCTTCGCCAGCCCCGCAGTCACGACTTACTTCATCCGCGTCTACAACTACGCAACCGGCCCCCTCACCTTTTCCCTCACCGGCACTTACTCGACCGGCGGAACCACCGCCACCGAGAAATTGGTGAATGGCGGCTTCGAGTCGGGTGCAACCGCTTGGACGGCCGCCGGCACCGCATCGATCACCTACGCCGGGACTTATCCCCGCACCGGCGTGGGCTACAGCGACCTCTGTTACAACACCAACAGCGCCACCGGCAGTGTGCTGCAGACGGTGACCATCCCCGCAACCGCGACCAGCGCCACGCTCAGCCTGTGGGTCAACATCGTGACCCAGGAAAGCACCAGCGGCACGACCGCCTACGACAGCCTCAACATCAAGCTGCGCACCTCGACGGGAGGTTCCCTCAAGACGCTGGCGACCTATTCCAATGTCAACAACATTGACAACACCAACACCGCCGGTAAATATGTAAAGCACAGTTACGATGTCTCGGCCTACAAGGGGCAGACCATTCAGGTCTATTTCAGCTGCGCGACCGACACCACGCTGCCCACCGTCTTCCGTCTTGACGATGTCAGCTTGATGTCGAATTGATCGCGGGCGGTTTCTGAATTGCCGCGGTTTGTTATCCGCTCAGCTCAACTCTTCCATGATCTGCGCCAGTGCCGCTTTTCCCGGCCGCGTGACCTGCTGCGGCAGCGCGGCGAGGGGCGCGTCCACCATGTTCTGCAGGGTGCCGTAGTCGGGTTTCTGCGGGTTGACATAGAAAATGCCGGTGAGGAGTTCGCCGGCGTTGCGGGTTTCGTGCAGCAGCTGGATGGCGGCCATGCGGTCGCGCGGATCGTAGTCCATCTTGATCTTGCGGAAGCGGACATGGGAGCCGTCGGGGAAGGGGACATCCTGCGCGGTGCCGGCGGGAATTTCCGCGTTGAGCGGGTCGAAGTGGGGGACGAAGCCGATCTCGTGGATCGGTTCCTCGTGCGCCTTGGCGAAGGGGTAGCTCTTGGTCGAGCCTTCGTGGTTGTTGAAGGTGACGCAGGGGGAGATGACATCCACCAGCGCGGTGCCGCGATGAATCAGCGCCGCCTTGATGATCTGCAAGAGCTGCTTGGGGTCGCCGGAGAAGGAGCGGGCGACGAAGCCGCAGCCCAGTTCGATGGCCAGCGCGCAGAGGTCAATGCCGGGCAGGTCGTTCACTTCGCCGTGCTTGAGCTTGGAGCCCATGTCGGCGGTCGCGGAGAATTGCCCCTTGGTGAGGCCGTAGACCCCGTTGTTCTCGACGATGTAGGTGAGGCGGATGTTGCGGCGCAGCAGGTGGGCGAACTGTCCCATGCCGATGGAGGCGGTGTCGCCGTCGCCGCTCACCGCGATGGGGTTGAGGGTGTGGTTGGCAAGGTGGGCGCCGGTCGCCACCGCCGGCATGCGGCCATGGACGGAGTTGAATCCCCAGGCGCGGTTCAGAAAATAGGCCGGGGTCTTGGAGCTGCAACCGATGCCGCTCATCTTGATGACGGTGTGCGGCGCGATACCCAGCTCGTAATAGGCGGTGATGATCTGCGAGGTGATGGCGTCGTGGCCGCAACCGCCGCACAGGGTGGACTCGCCGCCCTTGTAATCGGTTTTAGCGAGGCCAATGTGGTTGGTCTGGATCTGCACGGGGGCGGGTGAAGGGGGAACTTGCGTGGTCATGGGAAACTCCGGAACTTTTCGTTTGATTTTTTACCGCCAAGGCGCCAAGATCTTTAATGGCGACTTGCCGCTCTCGCGTCAAGCCTTGGCGTGTTGGCGGTTAAATTCTTTCTGGTCACGCAGCCGAAGCCGCGCTCGTCGCGGCCTTGCCATGAATGCCGTCGATGACGCTTTGCGCGTCGAGGGGCATGCCGTCGTAGTTGAGGACCGAACGGAATTTGGTGGCGTATTGCGGGTATTCCGCGCGCAGGATCATTGCGAGCTGGGCGTCGCGGTTCTGTTCGACGATCCAGACCGTTTCATGATTGGCGATGAACTGCTCGGATTCCACGGTGAGCGGCAGGGCGCGCAGGCGCAAGTAATCATATTCCTGGCCGAGTTCCGCTTTCATGCGGTCGCGCGCTTCGATCATCGCCCAATGGGAAGTGCCGTAGGCGATGATTCCGACTTTGCCGCTGCCGGCCTTCTCAATG
>JAYVQF010000278.1:0-4853 GCA_043777195.1 Thermoanaerobaculia bacterium | reverse complement strand
CCAGCGGTCAAACTCTGACAGAGTGCGCGGATATTCGCCATCAAGCACGCCAAAATACTACCGATAGTGGCAACTTGAGTCAAGGGGATATGCCTTTGATCGAAAAATCACTCCCTCATTGCATCTTCACCTTCGTCGATGTCGATGAATCTGGTCTGACCCCGCGGCCGGTGGTGCCGGTCTATCCGACCAACTCTGCCGAAGATGCCCGCTGGCTGGCCGGCCACCGCCGCCGCGAGGCGCACCTGGCTTGGAAAGCGGGCGGGCGGCGCAAAGGCTGATCTTCGCAATGCCGCAGGGGCGACGCATGCGTCGCCCCTACTACGATGAACTGCCGATGCCGCGCCAGAGTAATAACCGGGTGTCGCCATAGCGGCGTTCTGCGGGTTCGCCCCAAACGGATTCTGGCACGGGGTCGCGAACGGCATCTTCGAAAATGACCGTGGCGCCCGGATTGAGGAGCGGCGAAAGCAGCGGCAACAGTGGCCCCGCATCGTGGCGATAGGGCGGGTCAAGAAAAATAATATCGAAGGTGTCGCCTTTTGCGGCGAATGATTTGAGCGCTTGCTCCACGGGCAGAGGCAGAATTTCCAGCGCCGCACCCAGCGTTTCCGAATTCTTGTGCAGGGCGGCCAGCGCCGGAGGAGACGATTCCACCGCAACCGCACGCCGCGCGCCGCGCGACAGCGCTTCCAGCGCGATGGCGCCGGTGCCGGCGAAAAGATCCAGAAATGTTGCGCCCGCGATTTGCGGGCCCAATAAGTTGAACAGCGCCTGGCGCACCTTGTCGCTGGTCGGCCGCGTCCCGTTGCCAGCCGGTGCGATCAGCGGCCTGCCGCGCCATTCGCCGCCCGTGATTCGCATTGGTGAAGCGACCTTATTCCACGCCGACGACGAAGCCGCGCAGATATTCGGCTTCCGGAAAATTCGCGGGCACGGGATGATCGGCCGGCTGGCCCAGCCGTTGCAGCAGCAGCGCGCGGCGGCCGGCCCGTTTCGCGCCGGCGCGGATCAGTTTTTGCAATTCCTCCCAGCCCAGCGCTTCCGAGCAGGTGAAGGTCAATAGCAGGCCGCCGGGGACGACAAGGCTCATCGCCCGCGCATGCAGATCGAGATATTTCGGGTAGGCGCGCGCGAGATCGCGCGGGGTTTTCACCAGTGGCGGCGGATCGAGGATCACGACATTGAATGATTTCGCCGGCGCGCTTTTCAGCCACACCGCGACATCCATCTCGACCGGCTCAAACCCCTTCAGTTGATTTCTTTCTGCGTTGGCGCGCGCGCCCGCGATGGCCGCGATGCTCGACTCCACGCCCACGGCGCGCGCGGCGCCCGCCCGCAGTGCCGTCAGGGCAAACCCGCCCTGATGGCAATAGAGATCGGCGACGGCGTCGCCCGGCTTGATCCAGCGCGCGAGCGTGGCGTAATTCTCCCGCTGGTCGAGATAGAGCCCGGTCTTGTGGCCGCCTGCGGGGTCCACCGTGAATTCCACGCCGGAGAGCGTGACCCTCGTTTCACCGCCCGTCTCGCCCAGCAGCCAGTGCGATTCGCGGTCGAGCCCTTCGCGCGTCCGCACCGGCGCCTCATTGCGCAGGTAAATTCGGGACGGATTGATTTGTTCGCGTAGCGCGGCCAGCCATTCCGCCCGGCGCGCCTCCATGCCCGCGGTCGTCTCGGTGGCCACGCAGAGATCGTCGTAACGATCCACAATCAGCCCGGGCAGGCCGTCGCCCTCGGAAAAAATCAGACGGTGCGCGGTGCCGCCGTTCGCCCGCACGCGCAGCGCCACAGCCGCGGCAAACCGCCGCGCCAGCCAGTCATCCGGCGGCGGATTTTTTCCGAAATGAATCGCGCGCCCCGGAATCGCGCTGAGGGGATTGACATAGCCCCACGCGAGAATCTCCCCGGCCTCATCCTGGAAGGGCACGGTTTCTGCGGGCGTCACGGCAGGAACGACGGCCGCGTCGGTACGATAAACCCACGGATGGCCCGCGCGCAATCGCTGGCTGCGGCCGGTTTTCACAATGAGAGCGCTCACAGCGCGAATTATCCCCGCCGGGATGCCGGGTCATCCGCTTATTGACGCGCTCGTTAGAATTCGCCCATGACGAACTCGGCCATCGGCCAGCGGCTGCCCAGAATTGACGGCCCCGAACGGGTGACCGGCCGGGCGCAGTATGCGGCCGACTACACGCCCGCCGGCGCGGCGCACGGGGCGTGCGTACGCTCGCCGCATGCGCACGCGCGCATCGTGAAGATCGACGCCGCCGCGGCGCTGGCGCTGCCGGGGGTGTATGGCGTCGCCACCGCAGCCGACCTGCCGCCGCTCGATGAAAAAATCACCGGCGATCGGCTGCAGGAGGCGAAAGATCTGCGCGGCATCGCCTTCGCGCACGAGAAGGCGCTTTATCACGGCCACGCGGTGGCGGTGGTGGCGGCGCGCGATGCGGAGACCGCGAAACGGGCGGCGGCGCGGGTGTTGGTGGAGTACGAAATTCTGACCGCGATCACTTCCATCGACGGCGCGCTCGCGAAAGCTGCGCCGGAGATTCATCCCGGCCGCTGGAAAACGGGCAATCTGGCGCGCGAATTTTCGTGGGCGCGCGGCGATTTGGAAAAAGGATTTGCCGAGGCCGATGAAATTTACGAGGCGACCTTCCTGCTGGCGGCGACCCATCAGGGCTATCTTGAGCCGCAGGCCTGCAGCGTAACGCCGGAGTCGGACGGGCGCTTCACCGTGCACACCAGTTCGCAGGGCCACTTCACCATTCGTGACGGGCTGGCACTCGCTTTCGGCTGGCCGTTGCACCAGCTGAAAATCGTAGCGATGGAAATCGGCGGCGGCTTCGGCGGCAAGATCAACCCGCTGCCGGAAATCCTCGCGCTCGCCGCCGCGCGCAAGGCGAACCGGCCGGTCAAGCTGGTTTTTTCCCGCGCGGAAGTCTTGCTGGCGACGCGCCCGGGCGCCCCCGCACGCATCACCGTGAAAGCGGGCGCGAAAAAAGATGGCACGCTGACCGCCGCTGATGCCTACTACGAAATGGAAGCGGGCGCTTTTCCCGGCGCGCCGGTGGGCGCCGCGGCCTATTCGGGATTGGCGCCTTACAAGCTGATCAACACCCGTTCACACGGCCGCGAAGTCGTGTCGAATAAACCGGCGGTGGGGGCTTACCGGGCGCCCGGCGCGACGCAGGCCGCTTTCGCGGTTGAGTCGGTGATGGACGAGCTGGCGCTGAAATTAAAAATTGATCCTTTGGAATTCCGCCTGAAAAATGCGCTGCACACCGGCGATCCGCTCCCGGATAATTTGCCCGTCTTCCGCATCGGCTTCAGCGAAACCTTGCAGGCGATTAAAAAATCGCCGCACTGGCGATCGCCAGTGCAGTCCGGCGCGGCGCGCGGACTGGCCGCCGGTTTCTGGGCCGGCGCGGTGCTCTCCTCCAGCGCCACGGTACGGCTTGAGGCGGACGGCGCGGTGGCGGTGACCGCCGGGATCGTCGATCTCACGGGCACCCGCACCTCGCTTTCCCAAATCGCCGCGGAGGCTCTGGAATTACCCGTCGAAAAAATCCGCTTCGCCACCGGCGACACCGACATCGCCCCCTTCAACGACGAGTCGGACGGCTCGCGCATCACCTACGCCACCGGCACCGCCATCTGGCGCGCGGTGCAGGAACTGCTGGCGGCCGCAAAGACTCGGTTGGCGTCAGATTGGAAATGTTCCGCCGAAACCATTCAATACGCCGCAGGAATTTTTTCAAGCGGCGAAAATAAAATGTCGCTCGCCGAGTTCGGCATGCAGGCGTGGACGGCCGGCCCCGGGCCGCTCATGGGCCGCGGCGCGGTGACCACCCTCAAGCCCGCGCCCGCCTTCGCGGTGCACCTCGTCGATCTCAAGCTCGATGCAGAAACCGGCAAAGTGGAAATTTTGCGATACACCGCCGCGCAGGACTGCGGCCGCGCCGTCAATCCGCCGTCCGTCGAAGGACAGATCCAGGGCGGCATCGCGCAGGGCGTCGGCTGGGCGCTCACCGAGGAGATGATCTACGGCGAAGACGGCCGCCTGCTCAACCCCACCTTCCTCGACTACCGCATGCCCGTCGCCCTTGACCTGCCCCGCCTCGAAACCATTTTGGTGGAAGTCCCCGCCGAAGACGGCCCCTACGGCATCCGCGGCGTCGGCGAAGCCCCCATTGTTCCGCCACCTGCCGCAATTGCCGCGGCGCTGAGGCGGCTCACCGGGAAGCGGTTGAAGAATTGCCCGATGACGCCGGAGGCAGTGTGGAAGGCGATAGAATGATTTTTTTGCGTCAGGGGACGATGCGGGCAGCCCGTTTTGGCAGTAGGTAACCATGTCGCGCTCAAGCTCTTCGCTGCCGAACATGGCGTGGTTTTTCAGCGCCAAAGCGCAGAATTCACGCCATTTCCCCTCTTTTTTCACTGCTGTCCAATATAAATTGACTTTCCCCTATGAAAACCCGAATGGGAACCTGAAATCAGCTTCAAGAGAATCGATGGCTAACTACCCGATTCCACAAGTCAATATTTCCGGAAGAAGAATATCTTGGACACCAGTGCTCTTTTTTATAAACAAAATCACTGCTGTCCAATATAAATTGACTTTCCCCTATGAAAACCCGAATGGGAACCTGAAATAAGCTTCAAGAGAATCGATGGCTAATACTAATTTGCATTCAAAGATATAGAAGTAATCCAAGCATACCCGGTTAGAGTCTGCGTGCTTTCAGACGAGATCTCCATTTCACGCAGTCCTGCGCAGAGGGTGTCGATGACCGCGGGCATGCCGCTGAAGGCATGATTCCCGAAGTGGCGCTCGCGCAGGGCGCCCCACA
>JAYVQF010000277.1:0-4875 GCA_043777195.1 Thermoanaerobaculia bacterium | reverse complement strand
CACAAAAAATTCGTCACAGAGTGGCTAGTGGTTACGCGGATAAAAAAGTTTTCAGGAGTTGCACCGATGTAAAGGTGGCGCAAAGCTTTGCCAGTTATCCCATGACCTCGCCCCGCTTGCGGGGAGAGGTCGCTCCCGCGCGCAGCGCGGGGGCGGGTGAGGGGTTCTCCGTTTCGAGCGCAAATCCGATGATCACGCAATGCACTGCCGCCTTACCCCTTGCATCGCTGTTCCATTGGAAAGTGCGGTGTGCGAATTGTATTTTCATCCCACGACTTAACAGTTCGTCCCAGAGAATTCCGACTTGTTCACCTTGTGAAATTGAATTAGTGGAAACAAATGCCGCAGCTAGTGAGGGATTCATCTTCATCAGCTCAGCGGCTTTTCTATACCAGCAAGTCACATAATCAAGCCGCCCAAATCTGCCATCTTCACCCCAGATCATAGCCATGTCTTGCATCTGGTCAGCATTTCTCCATTGGTGTCCAACAAACGGCGGATTCCCTAAAATAAAATTCAACTTCTTCGCGGGCACAACAGAATTCCAATCAATCCGCAACGCATTCCCCTTGGCAATCGTCGCCGCCTTCTTGAGCGGCAACCGGCGGAAATACTGGCCGAACGCCTCGCTCACCGCAAGGTTCATCTGGTGGTCCATCAGCCACATCGCTACCTCGGCGATCCGGGCGGGGAATTCGTCCAGCTCGATACCGTAGAACTGGTCGACATCGCACCAGACGAGGTTTTTCGCATCAAGGAACGGCTGGTCACCCCCGCCGTAGAGCTTTTTCAAAACCTGTAGCTCCAGCGCACGGATTTCCCGGTAGGCGATGACGAGGAAGTTGCCGCAGCCGCAAGCGGGGTCGAGGAAGCGCAGGTTGGCGAGCTTCTGGTGGAACTCCTCCAGCTTTTCCTTCCCCTTGAGTTTCCCCAACTCGGCCTTCAGGTCATCGAGAAACAACGGGCCGATGAGTTTGAGGATGTTTTCCTCGGTGGTGTAGTGCGCCCCCTGCTCGCGCCGCTTCGCGCCGGACATTACCGACTGGAAGAGCGAGCCGAAGATGGCGGGGGAGATGCGCGACCAGTCGAGCGCGGTGCATTCCAGCAGCGCGTCGCGCATCTTCGCGCTGAACTGCGCGGGGGGCAGGAACTCCTCGTAGAGCCGGCCGTTGACATAGGGGAAAACGGCGATCGCTTCGTCGAGGTTCTTCTGCCGCTCCTCCTCTTTCTGGTTGAGGTGGAAAAAGAGGCCGCTGAGCTGGTTGCCAAGGTCGGAGCCGTCCTCGCGGGTTTTGTTCTCGATGAACTCGCGGAAGATGCCCTTTTCGAAGATGGAGGTGTCCTCGGCGAACAGGCAGAAGAGCAGCCGCACGAGGAGGATTTCCAGCGGGTGGCCGGAGTAGCCGGTGGCCGCCAGCTCGTCGTGGAGTTTGCCGAGCCGCTCGACCGCCTCGATGTTGACGGGGTCCTGCGGCTTGATATCGCGCTTCAGGTAGCCGGCCATGAAGCCCAGCAACTTCACATTCTTGTACAGGTCGGCGAGGGGGAATTCGGCGTATTCTTTCGCGTCGATGTCCCGCTCCAGATCGTAGAGCCGGAAGCGGGCGAAATCGGAGACAAGAATATATTTAGGGAGGTCGGCATCTTTCAGGCCGGGGAAATAATCCTTCGCCTGTTGGAACGCCTTGTCGAGGTTCTTGCCGCGCGATTTGTGCTCGACCAGGATCTGCCCTTTCCACAAGAGATCAATGTAGCCGGTGGAAGCGTCGCCCCGCTTGACCGGCGTCTCGAAGGTGGCGACCCGCCGACGAGGCACCCCGAAGACATTGAAAAAGCCGTCCCAGAAAGATTTCGCCTCGGCGTCCTCCGAGGATTCCGCCGCCCACTCGCGCGAAAAGGCGAGCGCGCGGTCTTTGATCTCGTTCCATGAAAGCGCCATGCGCGTGATTTTACGGTAAAGCCAATGGCACACTGGGTTCTTTCAAGTAATTCTTTAACGATCCCATGGGAATCCACCTTCTTTCTGCTTGCGCTTGACCGCGGGGGGCGGCGCTCTTAAAATTCTCGCTACCGCTTCGATATGAAAGCGGTGCACGGACGGAACGGAACCCTCAGTCGCAGTAATAGCAGCCCGGAACGGAACGGTCAGCAGGTCAACAGACAGCCCGAAGTCATTTTCCCGCCCCCGATATCAGGGCGGGCAAGCGGCGGTGGGCGAGGTTTTTTTATTTCCACTCCCGAGGGCGGTCGGGAAAGGAGCGGCATCATGACTGGGACAGCGAAAACCCCGAAACAGGTCATTGAAATGGCCAAGGCGGCGAAGTGCGAATTCGTTGACCTCAAGTTCTGCGATATGGTGGGCGCGTGGCAGCATGTCACCGTGCCCGCGTGGCGTCTGGAAGATGATTCTTTCGTCAGCGGCTTCGGCTTTGACGGCTCGTCCATTCGCGGCTGGCGCGCGATCAATGAGTCGGACATGCTGATGATTCCCGATCCCGAAACGGCTTTCGTGGATCCTTTCTATGCCAAGCCGACCCTGTCGCTCCAGTGCGACATTTCCGACCCGATCACGGGCGAGGCGTATGACCGCGATCCGCGCGGGCTGGCGAGGCGGGCCGAGGCGCATCTGCAGGCCTCCGGCTTTGCCGACACCGTTTTCATGGGCGCGGAGACTGAATATTTCGTTTTTGACGGCATCCGTTATCACAATGAGGGGCACAGCGCTGGCTTCGAGATTTTGTCCGATGAGGGCATCTGGGCGAGCGGCGAGACCCATAACCTTGATGGCCGCCTCAATCACGGCTACAAAATCCGCAAAAAAGAGGGCTACGCCCCGGTGCCACCGCTCGACACCCTGACCGACATGCGTCAGGAGATGTGCGCGGTGCTGGCGACTCTCGGCATTGAAGTCGAAGTCCATCATCATGAAGTCGCATCCGGCGGCCAGCAGGAAATCTCGCAGAAGTACGACACCCTGGTGCGCGCCGCCGACAAGACCGCACTCCTCAAGTATGTCGTCAAAAACATCGCCCGCAAACATGGCAAGACCGCCACTTTCATGCCCAAGCCGATCTTCGGCGACAATGGCACGGGGATGCATGTTCACCAGTCGCTATGGAAGGATGGTAAACCGCTCTTCGCCGGGAAAGAATATGCAGGCATTTCCGAAATGGCGCTCTATTACATCGGCGGCCTCTTGAAGCATGGGCCGTCATTGGCCGCGTTCATTGCGCCGACGGTGAATTCTTATCACCGTCTGGTGCCCGGCTACGAAGCGCCGGTGCGCCTCGCCTATTCGCGCCGCAACCGCTCGGCCGCCGCGCGCATCCCCATGTATTCCCAGTCGCCCAAGGCCAAGCGCATTGAATTCCGGCCGCCCGACTGCTCGGCCAATCCTTACCTGGCCTTCTCGGCGATGCTGCTGGCGGGTCTCGATGGCATCGAGAAAAAAATCCATCCCGGCGAAGCGATGGACAAGGACATCTACGAATTGCCGCCGGAAGAATTGAAGAACATTCCGCAGATGCCGGGCTCGCTCTCGGAAGCCGTGGATCATCTCGAAAAGGATCACGACTATCTCCTCAAGGGCAATGTCTTCAGCGAAGAACTCATCGCCACCTGGATTGATTACAAGCGCAAGCGGGAGATTGATGAATTCAGACTGCGCCCGCATCCCATGGAATTCCAGCTCTATTTTGATTGCTAAGAATTCGCGCTCTCGATAGATGACGGCGGGGCTTCGGCCTCGCCGTTTTTTTTCAAAACTTCAAAATAATTGCGCGATACTTAGCCGGTGTTCGTAGGCGGCCAGGGTGTTGTGCAGGAGCATGGCGATGGTGAGCGGGCCGACGCCGCCGGGAACCGGGGTGTAGGCGGAGAGTTTGGCGAAGGCGCGCGGGTCGACATCGCCGACCAGGGTGGAGCCGGTCTTGTCAAATTGCGCGCGGCGCTGGGTATCGCCGGGAAACCATTCGTCCACCAGCGCCGATTGCTCCACGCGGTTGATTCCGACATCGATGGCGATGGCGCCGGGTGCGAAGTGATCGGGCGAGAGCGCGGCGGGGCGGCCGAGCGCCGCGACCACGATTTCCGCTTCGCGGCAGAGCTTTGCCAGGTCTGCAGTTCGCGAATGCGCAACGGTCACGGTGGCGTCGGCCTGGATCAATAATTGCGCCATCGGTTTGCCCACGATGTTGCTGCGTCCCACCACCACCACGCGGCGGCCCGCCAGCGGCACGCCGTATTCGCGTAGCAGTTCCATGACGCCGGCAGGGGTGCAGGGGCGGTGGCCGCTGCGCCCGTGCAGCAGGCGGCCAGCGTTCTCGGCGGTGAAGCCGTCAATGTCCTTGACGGGATCAAGCACATCAATAAGCGGCTGCGCGTTGAGGGGCGCGGGGAGGGGCAGCTGGATGAGGATGCCGTCCACTTCATCGCGCGCGTTGAGGGATTTCACCAGGCGCAGCAGTTCGTCCTGGCCGACTTCCGCGGAAAGATAGTTTTCGAAGGATTGAATTCCGGCCTCGGCGCAGGCTTTTACCTTGTTGCGGACATAGACTTGCGAGGCGGCGTTTTCCCCCGTCAAAACCACCGCCAAACCCGGCGCGCGGCGGCCGGCCGCGAGGTGCGCGGCGATGCGCGCCCCGGTTTGCGCGCGCAGCCGGGCTGCGGTTTTTTTCCCGTCGAGTAGAACCGCGTTCATTTGCCTTTAATGGCCTTTAGGGGTCGTAAAGAAATTAACTGAACAAAGATGACTGCCGAGTCGCCCGAATGGCGAGACGCAAGGAGCGCGCATGCCCGAAGGCATGTAAGCGACGAGCAACGAAGCCAGTCGGGATGAATCGGCGGTCAGACTGTTCATTTAATTTCTTTACGACC
>JAYVQF010000276.1:0-4894 GCA_043777195.1 Thermoanaerobaculia bacterium | reverse complement strand
GATCAAGCGTAACGACGAAGAAGAAAAATCGTCCGGCGGCATCATCATCCCCGATTCCGCAAAAGAAAAGCCCACCCACGCGAAAGTGATCGCGGTCGGCCCCGGCAAGATTGACGATCACGGCAAAGTCATCGCCATGGCGGTCAAAGAGGGAGACAAGATCCTCATCGGCAAGTATTCAGGCACCGACATCAAGCTCGACGGCGTCGAGCATGTGATCGTGCGTGAAGACGAAATCCTCGGGATCGTCAGCTGAGTCAAGCCAGCAAGCCCATCCCGTCCCGTCCGTAAAAATTTATTTATAAGGAATCCCTCATGGCTAAAGACATTTTATACGCAGAAGAATCACGCGGCGCAATTTTGCGCGGCGTCAACAAGCTGGCCGACGCGGTCAAGGTGACTTTGGGCCCCAAGGGGCGCAATGTCATCATCGAGAAGAAGTTCGGCTCGCCCGTCATCACCAAGGACGGCGTCACCGTCGCCAAGGAAATCGAGCTGCCGAACCCGACCGAAAATCTCGGCGCGCAGCTAGTGAAGGAAGTCGCCTCCAAGACCTCCGACATCGCCGGCGACGGCACCACCACCGCCACCGTGCTGGCCCAGGCAATCTTTCGTGAGGGCCTCAAGGCGATCGGCAGCGGCGCCAACCCGATGGAAGTGAAAAAGGGCATCGAGACCGCGGTCGGCAAGATCGTGGAAGACCTCAAAAAGCAGGCCACCAAGGTCGATGACAACAAGCAGATCGCCCAGGTCGGCACCATCTCCGCCAACAACGACGAAGAGATCGGCCGCTATATCGCCGAAGCGATGGACAAGGTCGGCAAAGATGGCGTCATCACCGTGGAAGAAGCCAAGGCCATGGAGACCCAGCTGGAAGTGGTCGAAGGCATGCAGTTCGACCGCGGCTACCTGAGCCCCTATTTCGTGACCGATTCCGAGCGCATGGAAGTGGTCGCGGAAGACCCCTACATCCTCATCTACGAGAAGAAAATTTCCAACATGCGCGACATGCTGCCGCTGCTGGAAGGCGTCGCCAAGGGCGGCAAGCCGCTGGTCATCATCGCGGAAGATGTCGAAGGCGAAGCACTGGCGACTTTGGTCGTCAACAAGCTGCGCGGCGTTTTGAATGTCTCGGCGGTCAAGGCCCCGGGCTTCGGCGACCGGCGCAAGGCCATGCTGCAGGACATTGCCACCCTCACCGGCGGCAAAGCGATCACCGAAGATCTCGGCATCAAGCTGGAGTCGGTGAAGATCGAAGACCTCGGCCGCGCCAAGAAGTTGACCATCGACAAGGACAACACCACCATCATCGAAGGCAAGGGCAAGGCCGCCGACATCCAGGCGCGCGTCAAGCAGATCCGCAAGCAGGTTGAAGAGACCACCTCCGACTACGACCGCGAGAAGCTGCAAGAACGCCTCGCCAAGCTGGTGGGCGGCGTGGCCATCATCAAAGTCGGCGCCGCGACCGAAGCGGAAATGAAAGAGAAAAAAGCCCGCGTCGAAGACGCCATGCACGCCACCAAGGCTGCGGTTGAGGAAGGCATCGTCGCCGGCGGCGGCGTCGCCCTGGTCCGCGCCACCGAGACCCTCAAGGATCTCAAGGGCAAGACCGATTCCGAAACCACCGGCATCAAGATCGTGCGCCGCGCGGCGGAAGAGCCGCTGCGATGGATCGCCATCAACGCCGGCCATGAAGGTTCGGTCGTGGTGGAAAAAGTTCGCGAACTCAAGGGCGCGAACGGTTTCAACGCCCGCACCGAAGTGTATGAAGACCTCATCAAAGCCGGCGTCATTGATCCGGTCAAGGTGACCCGTGTGGCATTGCAGAACGCCGCTTCCATCGCCGGCCTGCTGCTCACCACGGAAGCCATGGTTCATGAAATTCCTGAAAAGGAAAAAGCCTCGGCCGGGGGCGGCGGGGGCGGCGGCATGGGCGGCGGCATGGACTACTAAGCGCTCGCGCTTAAGTCCATCGTCTCCCAGGGCGGCTGCTTCGGCAGCCGCCTTTTTTGTTTGCCGGATTCCATCCGGTTGTCGTGAAAAATCTCACCGGTCATGGCCCGCATAATTACAGCTGCAAAATGGACACCTTGTTAAATGGTTTTGCGATCGGGCCGGTGCGGCTGCCCACCGGGCTGCTGCTCGCGCCCATGGAAGGACATACCGACTCGGCCTTCCGCCGGCTGGTGAAACGGCTGGGCGGTTGCGGCCTGACCTATTCAGAGATGACCACCGCCGGCGCGCTGATCAAGGGCAAAGTGCTGGAGCGCACCGCGCTGCGTATTTTCACCGAGGAGGAACGGCCGCTGGCTTTTCAGGTGACCGGCTGCGCTGCAGATGAAGTCGCCCATGCCGCGAGCCGCTTCGCGGAATTGGGACCGGACTTCATCGACATCAACATGGGCTGTCCTTCGAACAACGCCGGATCGAGCGGCCACGGCGCGGCGCTCTTGAAAGATCTGAACAATGCGCAGAAAGTCATTCGCGCGGTGATTGCGGCGGTCAAGCCGCTGCCGGTCACCCTGAAACTTCGCGCCGGCTGGGACGAGGAATCCCTGGTCATGTGCGAACTCGGGCAGCTGGCGCAGGACGAAGGCATCGTCATGCTGGCGCTTCATCCCCGCACGCGCAAGCAGGGCTACACCGGGTCAGCGCCCTGGACGCGCATCGGCGAACTGAAAAACGCCGTGAAGATTCCCGTGGCCGGGTGCGGGGATGTGGTGAATCCTGAGGATGCCCTGCGCATGCAGCGCGAAACCGGCTGCGACGGGGTGATGATCGGGCGCGGCGCCCTGATGAATCCCTGGATTTTTTCCCAGACCCGATCCCTGCTCCTGACCGGCAGCTACGCGCAGCCCTCGCTCGCGGAAAAACTCGCCTTCGTGCGCGAACATCTGGTGCTGGAACTTGAAATCACGCCGCAGGCGCACAAAGCGTTGGGCCGCGCCAAGGGACTGGTCGGGCAGATCACCAAAGGCATGCCGCAGGGCGCGCTGCTGCGCAACCGGCTCAATGAAGTCAAATCACTGGACGATTTCACCCGGCTGGTGGGCGACTATCAGGCCGCCGTCGCGGCGTGAAGCTCGCGTTGTGTCGCGCGATTCCACAAATGAGCAGATGTTATACTTTCGAGGTGGTTTGCAGGTTTGATTCCGTTATTACAGAGGTGACTCAATGATCGCCAATTGCAAGTCTCGAAGGGATAGGGTTTATCGTCCGGCTTTGACGCTGGCGTTCGCACTGATCGGCTCGGGGGCGTTTGCGCTCAGCGACACCGATTTCCAAGGCGCGATGAATTATGATTTTCGGCCACCCGGGGCGCGGTCGCTGGCCATGGGCGGCGCGTTCACCGCCATCGCCGACGATGCCACCAGTGCGCTCTTGAACCCGGCGGGATTGGTACAGCTTCGTAGGCCGGAATTTTCGCTGGTCGGCAAGATCTGGACCGAGGACATGCATCTGGACTGGGGGAGCGGTGCCTATACTGATCTCTCGATTTATAACCCCGCCTTCCCGAAGGAAAACCGCGTGGAGCGCGACTATTTCAACACCCGCGGAGCGCCTGCTTTCTTGAGTTTCGTCTATTCTTTCAAACGCGTGACGCTGGGCCTCTACCATGCCCAGACCATGGAATATAACAACACTTTCGTTCGGGATGAGATCGGCGTTGGGCCGATCCTCATCGAAGACTGCACCTCCGGCACCTGCAACACCTTTCCGGACAACGGATTCCTCTCGACCGCCCTCACCCAGGCCAGCGGACGACTCAGTCACACCCGCGACATCGGGCTGGCCGCCGCGATCGATCTGGGCCACAAGTTTTCGCTCGGGCTGACCGGCTATCTCGGGCATCTCAAGTTTCAGGCGCGCTCGACGCGCTATGTCCAGGGCGCCGTGGTCAGCGGCAGGAGTGCGACGCTGATCGTGGATGAGTCCTCGGATGAACACGCCTTTGGCTGGGGAGCAGGTCTTCTTTATGCGGGCGACGCCTGGCGGTTCGGGGTGGGTTATCAGAAAGGTGAAAGTTACACCGTGCGCGTCACCCCGCAAAGAGGTCCCCGGGGAAGGAATCTCACCCTACGCCAGCCATTTGACACCGGGCTACGGGTGCCTGATCGCGCGACGATCGCGGTGGCTTGGCGGCCCACGCCTCTGGCCACGGTGAGCGCGGAACTGGAGCACATCGGCTGGAGCAAGCTGACCGACAATTTCCGTTCGTTCCAGCCCAACCTGAACAGCGGGAATCCCGAAGACCCGTCGGTGCAGGACTCCGGCTACAAGATCAACGACTCGCTCAACCCCCACCTCGGACTGGAGTATGTGGTTCTGGCGGACACCTCGCCGCTGTCCCTGCGCGTGGGCGCTTGGTGGGAACAGGGCCATCGGCTGCGCTATGTCGGCCAACTGGCCGACTACCGCATCCCCATTTTTCCGGGATTCACCATCATTTTCCCCGGCACTTCGATGGACAACGGGGAAAAGGTGCTCTACCCCGGCGGCGGCTCGCAGCAGCATTACACCGCCGGCATCGGTTTCGTGGCGGGGAAAATTCAATTTGACGCCGGTTATGACTATGCGAAATGGAGCCGGCAATTCGCGGTTTCCACCATCATCCGCTTCTAATCGGGAGACACCATGCGCAACCGACTCCAGTCATCACTTTCTTTTCTTACATTGCTCACCGCCGTTTCCCTGGCGCCGGCGATCCACGCGGGCACCGACAGTCCGTTCGACGCCAATCTGGCGATCAACTATCAGCCGCCGGGCGCCCGCTCGCAGGCCATGGGCGGCGCCTTCATCGGCCTCGCCGATGACGCCACAGCGGCCTATGTTAATCCGGCGGGACTGGTGCAACTCTCCAAGCCCGAACTGATGACGCAGTTCACCAGCGGCA
>JAYVQF010000275.1:0-4909 GCA_043777195.1 Thermoanaerobaculia bacterium | reverse complement strand
ACATCAGTTATTCACGGATATTCCCGGAAATCCGGGCCATCCAAAATGGCAAAACCAGGACGCTCTATACCCAGAATGACGGGCTGGTCTCCTCGCCGGCTTTTTCCGCTGACGGCCGCATGATTTATTTCACCGCCAGCCAGCAGGGCAATCCTGATGTTTACAGCCTGTCCGCGAGCGCCGCGGCCGGGACGGCGCCTGTGCAACTCACGAAATCCCGGGCGATCGACACCGAACCGTCGCCCTCTCCCGATGGCCAGACTGTCGCCTTCGTATCCGATCGCTCCGGCCGCCCGCTGATCTACCTGATGGACGCGGATGGCGGCAATGTCCGCCCGCTCGGCGCGGGCCCGGCCAAACAGACTTCGCCCGCCTATTCTCCCGACGGAAAATCGCTTCTCTTCACCGGTTCGACCGGCGGCGCATACGAAATTTATCTCTATACATTCGAGGACAAATCGGTCAAGGCGATCACCGCGGGCCTCGGCGCGGAAGAACCCGCCTTCGCGCCCGATTCGCGCCATTTTGTCTTTGTATCGCGCCGCAGCGGATCGCCGCAGCTCTATCTTTCCGCCATCGACGGCACGGTGCCGCCCGAGCCGATCACAAAAGGGGCGGGGAATTACCTGCCGGTTTTCGTCAAATAATTTTCAGAACAGTCTGGATCACTGGTGTCCAAGATAAATTGGATTCCCCCGTGATAACTGAAAAGAGGCCGCGTTTTGCAACTTGCGAATACGCGCGCCTTCTTCGTAGGGGCACGGCACCGCCGTTCCCGACAAATAAACACCCTCTGCGCGAACGCGCAGACCCAATACTTGTGGTGCGGTGGTCACCGGGTCATTTTTTCATCGGGCACGGCGGTGCCGTGCCCCTACAGCCCGTCCCAAACGGAAATCTGGAAAATATCTTGGACAGCAGTGATTTTGGATAATACCCGCAGCGCAATTCATCGGGCGGTTAGCTCAGCGGTAGAGCGCCGCGGGGTAGCCCCGACGGCGAAGCCGGAGAGGGCGTAGGGGCGGCAGCCCCGAAAAGGACTACATCGTGCGGCCGTAAGGCCGGAAAGCTGCGGCGAAGCCGCGACAAAATCCAGGATAATACACTTGCGATTTCATGCCGGGCGGTTAGCTCAGCGGTAGAGCGCTTCGTTTACATCGAAGAAGTCAGGGGTTCGACACCCTTACCGCCCACCAGCCAGCCCTATTGGGCGGCAAATTCCAGCCTCGAAAGTTTTCAATCAATCCAGCAAATAATAGCGCGCCGGCTGGTGTGTTATTTCGGGGGCTACGCCCCCAACGCCTGGAATTCGCTTCGCGAATTCGGCTACCCCCACGGCCGCGACCTGCCCCAGCTTCGCCGGGGCCCCAGGCGCGGCCGGGCTCGCTTCGCCCGCTACGATATGCTGAGTGTTCATTGGCGTCAGACTCGACCTCCTTGTCTGTTCCCCTTACCGCCCACCATTTTTTGCTGAGGTATTTCAGCAATGTATTACGATTTCAGACCCCTGACTTCTTGCGCTACGCCGCAAGCGCAGCGCGGGGGGTTGCGATGCGTTTGTTCGACCAACGCCATGTGCGCGGCATCACACCCTGGAGGCTTGTTATCTCCGCATTCGCGCTCTATGATTAAGGGCTGCCAGCCGGCTATCCGGCGGTGCCGGAGTTTGCGTGAAATCCTTCCCCTTTCCCCTGACTATTGCGATCATTCTGCTTGCCGGCGGGGGCCTCGTCCGCGCGCGCGGTGCCAGCGTTCCGCTACCGCGCCCCCCGGCGGGTGCGGATGCTTCAGCCCCCATCCTGCCGGAGCGCAGCGGGAATGGGTTCACGACTTGGGATCTGGGCGCGGCGAATGGCGTGATGGGGATGCGCCGCTATGCGGTCGCCATCCGTCAGGCGGCGAAGCCTGAACTGCGTCTGCCGGCGCGCCTGGGCGAATCGCCGGTGGTTTGGCGCATGGCGGAGGGGGATGAAATCAGCTGGGTGATCCACGGCGGATCTGCCTTTCCGCTAAAAGTCATTGAAGGCGCCGCGAACCGCCCGCTCAATCCGCAGCCGGGCGAATCGTTGGCGAGCATGGAAGGTGGTTCGCTGCGGCTCGCATGGCGCGCCGCGAAAATCGGGATGCGCTCGGAGCTGAGTCTGCCCGCCGGCTGGCGGTTGTCCGGCACGGAAGCCGGAGAGAAATCGGCGGTGGAATCGCAGGGTGCGCTGACCGTGTTGGATGGCTCGGGCAGAGCGCGCCTGCTTCTGCGCTTCAACGGGGCGCGCGTCCTGGCGGAAGCCGGCGGCGACACTGTGCAGCACCTCACCCTGATGCCGGACACTCGCGGCGTCGTCGGCGGCGTTGACCGGGTTGAATTGTTCGTGACCATAGCGGGGATGTATGGCGGCTACGAATGCAATGTCGCCGGCGCGGCCAGCACGGCAGCGAACAATTACCAGTTTGCGGGTCTCTATGCCGGAGAATTTGACCATGGGCCCGGCATCACACAATACGCCTGCCGCGGCTATTTGATGTGGAATCTGTCGGCGGCGCTCCCGCCGGCCGCACGGGTGACCGGCGCCTGGCTTTATCCCATCCACGCGGGCACTTACAACGGCTCGCCCTTCAGCGTGGATGTTTCCGACATTGATTATGGCCGTGATCTGTCCACCGGGATCACCACCTATGACGCCGCCTACTGGAGCGATTTCGGCGCCATGGGAATCGCCGGCCGCGCAAAATACGGCAGCTTCACCGTCAATGGCATTGGCGACTACAATATTCAACTGGGTTCGAGCGCGGTGGCGGATCTGATGAACCGCGACGGCGTGCAAACCTGGTTTGCAGTCGGGCTGTCCACCGCCGACACCACGCCCGGCCATTACGCAACTTTCGACACCGCACCTTCGACACTCTATCTTTATTATCTGGATTACGCGCCCTCCGGCGTCGTGCTCAACCGCTTCATCACCGACAATCCCTCGTCCTTCAGCCCCGCCAAAGCCTATTTTTACAACCATGGGGAAGATCTCGATATCGGCGGCTGGATTCTGCGTTCCGTCAATTTCAATTCCGTCACCGAGTCTTTCACGATTCCGGCGGGCACTGTCATCCGCCGCCACCGCGGCCTGCGTCTCATTGACGCGATCGGCTCGCCCGCGATCGAAACTCTGTTCACCGGCGGCGGCAAATTCCATTGGGGAAAAAATCTGGCGCCCTTCCCGATCCAAATTTCGCTCTTGCAGTCCGGTGGGACGGGCATTGATTATTTCTGTGGTGGTGGGGCAACCCCGGCGCTGCCCGCGGGCGCGGGCTGGAGCGGGCGGTGCGCGGGCGTCAATCCTTTCGCCGGTTCCGACATGGGCCGCCTCTACGATGCGGATACCGACAGCGGCGCCGACTGGGGCGCGCCAGCGCAGCCCGATCCGGTCAATCCGCTCACGCCGAATCAGTCCGGCGCGCGTCGGCGCAGTGAAATCGTCATCAATCATTTCCTGGTTTCCGGCGGCTCCAACTGGATTTCACTCGCTAATTACGGCCCGCCCGCTGACATGACCGGATGGTCGCTGGAGATCTGGTCGGGGCAATCTGTGTATGGCACGCGTGACGGAACCTATACATTTCCTGCGGCCATTACGCTCGCCACCGGCGAGGTGGTGTGGCTCGCCGAAGGAAGCGCTTATTTCGGCAGCGGCGCCAATCCTCCCGCCGATCGGCTGCATCGCAATCTCGGTTTTGCGGTCGGCTGGAACGCCCCGCCGATTTCCGGCATGGCCACGCTGCGCGATGGCGGCGGCACGGGACGGGATTATCTGGTCTTCGGCCAGCCCTCGCATCTGGGCGGAACGCTGCCTGGGCCGGACAGTCTGCCCCTCAATCTGCCCTGGGTCGGCCCGTTCGTTCCGGTCAGCGGCGGCACCCCGGATGTCATTTTGAATTCGGATCAGTCCACGCTTTCGGCTGCGGGCTGGACGCAGCAGGCCGGCATTTCTAATTGGGGAATGCTGGGACCCGGCGCGAAAGGGATACTGCGCCGTCAGGAAGAAATAGGCGCCGGATCGTCAACCCCATGGGCCGCGGTGTATCACTCCAACTACGGCGCTGGCGGGGCGTTCGGCGCGGGCGACGCCTTCACCGCGACCCGGCAGACAGCCCTCGAGCGTATCTCATTCCAGGCCGCGCCGGTCGCGCCCGCCACTCCGGCGACGATTGTGGTGAAGCAGCAGGGAGTCGGCATTATTTTCAGCCGCAACCTGGTGGTCGCAGAGAGCGGCCAGACCGTCGTCAGCTCCGGCCTGATCAGCCCGCCCCTGGTGCTGGTGCCCGGTTCTTACGCCGCCATGTTATACATGAACGGCAACTGGTATGACTCAGAGCTATACAATTCAACCGAAAGGCTGAGCTTCGGCACCCACGACGGCTATGCCATTGAATCCGGATATGTCCCCTCCGCCGCATTCACTCCAGGCGGCGGCTGGAGCGTCCATGGCTGGCTCACCACGATTTCGCCGCCGCAAATAACGAACGGCGCGCCGCCGGATGGCGAGGCGGGCGTCGCCTATACATTCCCCTTCACCAGCAGCGGCGGCTACGGCACGCTGCGCACCTGGTCGGTCGCCGCGGGCAGTCTGCCCGCCGGCCTGATGATTGCCGCGACAAGCGGGGTACTGTCAGGCACGCCCACGCAGAATGGAACTTTTGACTTCACGATCCGGGTCGCGGATGAAGCCGGCATGACCGACAGCCGCGTTTACACCATGCGAGTTTTCCCAACGCTGGCGGTTGCCACCTCGGAACTGCCCTTGTATGACGCGGCGACGGCGCCCTATGGATACCTGTTGCAACCCTACGGCGGCGTGGGGCCCTTCGCCTGGAGCTGCGCCTTGCCGCCGGAATTCGCAGGCGGACTGTCCTGCACCGCAGG
>JAYVQF010000274.1:0-4921 GCA_043777195.1 Thermoanaerobaculia bacterium | reverse complement strand
GCCGCGGCATGTTCGAGCCGGTGCACGGCTCGGCGCCAAAATATGCGGGCAAGGATGTGGCGAACCCGGCCGGCGCATTTTTATCGGCCGCCTTGATGCTGGAATGGGTCGGGTTTGAAAAGGCGGGCCTCGCGCTGGAACGGGCCGTCGCGGACAGCGTCGCCGCCGGGGAAAGCTGCAAGGATCTGGGCGGCCCGCTCGGTACGAAAGCCGCCTCTGATGCGATGCTGAAGCGGCTTGAGCAGGCGTCGATCAACTGAGGCTTTTTAGCCCGCGATTTTGCGCGGTCGGCCGCGCTTGCGGGTGAAGGGGGCGGCGGGCGGGCGCGGCTTGGTTTGTCCGCGGCGGGGCAGTAGCGCGCGCTTCGGTTGTGCGGTGCCGGTGGCAATCGGGGAAGCGGCTTCCACCGCCGAATGTTCCCCCGCCAGTTCTCCGGCGGCGGTTTCGATATGGCGCAGTTCGATGGTGGCCGAATCATCCGCGAAGGCATCCAGCAGCGCCAGAGCACACAGCGTATTGATGAGGCGCGGCACCCCGCCGCTGTGGCGATGAACCGCCTGCGCGGCCGCGTCGCTGATCAGGCCGGGATTGCCGCCGGCCGTTTCCAAACGGTGCCGGATCAAAGCGCGGGTTTCTTCCGCCAGGAGCGCCCCAACATGGTAGCGCAGGGCGATGCGCTGGGCCAGCGGGGCCAGCGCCGGGCGCTGCAGGCGCGTGCGCAACTCCGGCTGTCCCACCAGCAGAATCGCCAGTAAATTGTCATCGTCCAGTTGGAAGTTGCTGAGCAGGCGCAGTTCGTCGAAGACCGCACGCTGGGGAATTAACTGCGCCTCGTCCACGATCAGCAGAAGCGGCCGGCCCCCCTGGTGCAATTCATAAACCTTGCTCTGCAATTGATCCAGACGGGCCGGATGGTCGGCGGCCGGCTGGAGATCCAACTGGCGCAGCAGGGTGAGGATCAATTCATCCGCAGTCAAGCGCGGATGATGGATGAGCAGCGGGGTGAGTTTGCCTTCAACCCGGTCAACCAGCGCACGAATGAGCGTGGTCTTGCCGCAGCCGATCTCGCCGGTGAGCAGGGAAATTTCCCGCTCCTCGGCGGCAAATTCCAGCCGGGCCAGCGCCTCCGCGTGAGCGGGAGACGCGAACAGAAAGCGGGGATCCGGCGATTTTCCGAAGGGGCGTTCGTGCAGACCGAAATGTTGAAGAAACATCAGGGGAATTTTACTCTCCAAATAACCCGGCGGGAGGTGGATTTTCAATTCGCGTCAATGGCGGCCTGCAAATACAAAGCGGGCGGCCCGAAGGCCGCCCGCTCGTTTCTAACCGGGGAATAAACCGGACTATTTCTTCGGAGCCGAGGCCGGAGCGGAGGTCGTGGTGGTGGTGGTGACAACCGCAGGAGCCGAGCTCTCGGGAGCGGAAGCAACTGTGGTGGTCGTGGTGGTGGTGGTGGTCTCGACCGGGGCGGACTTGACCTTGTGATCTACGCCGGATTCTTTCGCAGCCGAGTCGGCGCAGCCGACGGCGACGATCAGACCAGCGATGGCGAGGGTGGAAACGAGGGTTTTGGCAATGCGCATTGCAATTCTCCTAAGAATTGGGATAGTGTGGTTTTATTCCTTGGCCAGGAATCGCGGAATTTTACTTTGAGCCCCGGGAATTGTCAAGCGAACGGGCCATCCCGCCCGCATACCCGGTGATTCCGGCGGCGCTCACAGCCTGTCGAGTCACATCCTCGTTCCCCCACAAGGACTTATCTATCGCCCATTCCAGCCAGCAGATCGCGCACTTGCGGGGCTTTCGGGTCATTGGGATGCGCGCTCAGGAAGCGGCGCAGCAGAAGGGCCGCATGCGCCGCATCCGGGCAGGCGCCCGCGTCCGGGCACCCTTCCAGAAGCAAGGCCGCATAGGGCAGCAAGAATTCCTTCTCATCGGGGCGCAATTTCAATCCGGCTTCATAGAGCAGGATGGTCTCGCGCCGGGCTTTGCGGCCATACAACAAATTGGCGAGATTGCTCCGCGCCGTGACATGGCCCGGGTCGGCGGCCAAGGCGCGGCGCAGGGCCCCCTCGGCCGCCGCGTCGTCTTTACGCGCGTGGGCAAGCACCGCCGCCTCAAATTCCACCGCGCCATCCTCGACGCCCGCCTGACGCGCGGCCGCATAGACCGCCTGCGCCTCGCCGGCCTGCCCGGATTCACGCAGGCGGCTCATCAGGGCGGCGGTGGACAACGCAAAGCGGGGGTTGAGCGCCAGCGCGGCGCGCCATTCCCGCGCGGCGCCGGCAAAGTCACCGCTATCCGCCAGCGCGCGCCCGAGCTGGTGGTGAAGAATCTCCCAAGACGGGTTGAGCTTGATCGCCTGCGCATAAAGTGGCACGGCGGCGCGGGGATTCTTCAGTTCCAGCTGGCACCAACCCAGTTGCGCGGTGACCGGAACATTGCCGGGATTCTGCTTGAGGATGTCGAGCAGGATCGGCATCGCCCCCTGGCAATCCCCTTTTTGCGCTCGGCCGCGGGCCTCGTCGAATTTCGGCAGGAGCTGGATGACATCTTTGGGATCGGGCCGCGGCAGATCGTCAGGCGCCGCCGAACCGCCGGAGACATAGCCGAGCTGTTGCAATTTGCGGCGGGTTTCGGGATCGTCGGATTGGGATTGAGACTTGCGCGCACCAGCTTGAGTAGCTGAAATTGCTTGAGCAAGCAGCCTCTGCCATGGCTCGGCAGCCGGCTCGCCGGCCAAATTGAGTTTTTCCTGCGGATCCGGTTGCAGAGAATACTGTTCCGGATGTGGCGCGCGAATGAATTTTCGCGGCCAACTGATGTTCTCGTCCTTCTGCGTAAAGCCCACGGCTGCATAGATCGGCGCCCAGTGGTATGAATTCGCCCCCAGCTCTGATTCCGCATAGATTGCATTCGGCGGTCGTTCACAAGGCGAGAAGTTGAATCCGCCGAAAGCCCTTTCAGGTGACGGTCCCGCCGCATAGAGGATCGAGGGCGCGATGCAGGTTAGAGAATGAAGCCGCTCATCCACGCCAGACCAGCCATCGCCGCGACCGCCAACAATGATCAGTGGCACCCGCAGCGTCGCCTCATACAAAAAAATCCCGTGGGTCTGCTCCCCGTGCTCGCCCAATGATTCGCCGTGATCGCCGGTGATGACGAGGAGGGTGTTGTCGTCGATCCGGCCGGATTTTCTCAGGGTATCGAGAAACCGCCCCAACTCGTGATCCATGTAGGCCACTTCCGCAAGGTAGGGCGGGAAGTGCGATTTATAGGGCTCGGGCGCCTGGTAATCATTGTGCGGATCGTAAAGATGGAGCCAGAAGAAGAAGGGCTTCTCCTTGCGAAACCCGTTGACGATCTTAAGCGCTGCGTCCACCGTCTGCGTCGCCTTGCGCTCTTCCAGTTGCAATCCGCCGGTTTCCGAGCCGAGGCGGTCGTCGTAATGATCGAACCCGCGATCCAGCCCGTAATGGCGATCGAGCACAATGGCCGAAACCGCCGCGCCGGTCTGGTAGCCGTGCTGATGCAAAATTTCCGGCAGGGTCGGGACATCCTTCGCCAGCGTATAGATCCCGTTGTCATGCACGCCGTGCTTGGGCGGGTAAAGGCCGGTCAGGATCGAGGCATGGGCGACCAGCGTGATCGGCGCGGTGGTGTAGGCACGGGTGAATTTCCGCCCCTTTGCGCAGAGTGCATCCAGGATCGGCGTCGCGGAAGCCATTCCCGGCTTCCAGCCGATTGAGGGATATTCCTTCTTGGGATCGCGGTAGCAGCCCAGCGCATCCTGCCGGGTGGTGTCGAGGGTGATGAGGAGAATGTTGGGGCGGTGCGCTGGTGCGCGCTTGGGCGGCACGGTTGCGCCGGCGCTAATGGCGAAAAAAACGGAAAAAAGGATGAAGGATGAAGGATGAAGGATGAGCGAGAATCGCGCTCTGTTGAGACTCAACATTCGTCCTGCCGGACAAGCCTCCCGATACGCTCGCAGCGCCGATTCATGGCCGAACCGTTGTTTGCCCTCATCCTTCATCCTTACGCCTTCATCCTTTCTTCAAGCCTCATCCATCTCCACCGTCAACAGCAAATGCAATTTGCCCTTCTTGCCGTCAATGATGATCGGCACTTCCAGGGTTTGCGGGGCGCTGGGGGTTAGGGTGAGGGGAGAAATTTCCAATTTCTTGATGGGGCCGGTGATGGCGCTTTTCGGACGGGCGGGCGCTTGGGCGGCCAGGGCGGACGGGGTCGCCGGCTTCGCCTTCGGCGCGGGCTTGTGCGTGGCCGCAATCTCCGAGCCGGCTTCAAGCTCCTCCGCCGGTGCGCTGTAGCGCTGGACATTGAGCGTCGGCTCGGCATCCATCATCGAATCGAGCCCTGATTCTTCCCCGCCGCCCAGATCAAGCGGGCCGGTTTCCAAAAGGGTAGGCGCCGAAACCGCGCCGGGATCGCCGAAGGGCGACATCATGGCGACCGTGCCGCTGGCCTCTTCCGCAATGGGCTCTTCCGGAATAGGACGCAGCGCGGGGGCTTCGATCTTGCTGGTCGCAAACGGCGACATCATGGAGACGGTGCCGCCCGCGTCGTTGGAGGCTTCGAGCTTTACCGTACCGCCGCCGGCGAAGGGCGACAGCATCGCCATCGTGCCGCCCATTTCACCTGATTCACCAAGATCGGGAAGTTCACCAGTGATTTTTTTTGAGGCGAAGGGCGACATCATGGCGATGGTTCCGCCCATCTCAACCGGCGCCTTGGGCGCGCTGCTCCCCAGTCTCATGCGGGCAACGACCGGCGCGGCTTTGACCTTTTCCTTCTGCAACCGCTTTTCGCGGTCGGTGCCGTATTTTTCGATGAGGGTGGAGAGCACCAGGCGGCTGATCAGCTTGAGGGTTTCATGGACGCCCTCGCCGCTCTTGGCGGCGGC
>JAYVQF010000273.1:0-4926 GCA_043777195.1 Thermoanaerobaculia bacterium | reverse complement strand
CGAACGCTGCGCCATCCTCACCACCGACGCGCAGATGGACTCCCGGTTTTCGGCGGGTGAATCGATCCGCATGATGGGCATCCGCTCCGCCGTGTCGGTGCCGCTGTGGGATCAGACCAAGGTCATCGGCGTCATTTACGCCGACTCCTCGCTGCTCACCGCCTCCTTTGATCGTTTCAATCTCGATCTGCTCTCGGCGCTCGCCAACTACGCCGCCATCGCCATCGAGCAGGCGCGGCTGCTGGTGCGCATCCAGCAGGAAGAGCGGGCCAAGGAAAAACTCGGACGCTACCATTCGCCGGCGGTGATCAGCCGGATTCTCGCCTCGGGGGAGAATTCTTCCTCCGGTTTCAATGTCGAGGTGCAGGAGGCCGAGGCGACGGTCATGTTCACCGACATGGTCGGCTTCACCTCGCATTCGGAAACCCTGTCGCCGCGCGAAGTCATGATCATGCTGAACGACTACTTCAGCCGCATGACCGAATTGATCTTCGATCACGAAGGCACGCTCGACAAATTCATCGGCGATTGCATCATGTGCGTCTTTGGCGCGCCGCTGGTGCAGACCGACCACGCCCGCCGCGCCGCGCTCACCGCGCTGGGCATGCGCGAGGTGGTGCAGAAGATGAACGCCCGGCGCGAGAGCGGGCAGATGAATTTCCGGGTCGGCATGAACTCGGGGAAAGTGGTCGCCGGCGACATCGGCTCGGCCAAGCGCATGGAGTGGACGGTACTCGGCTCGGCAGTCAATATCGCATCGCGAATGGAATCCTCCGTCGCCAAACCCGGCCAGATCGTGGTCACCGAATTCACCCGTGCGCATTTGGGCGAGGAATTCGAACTCAAGTCCATCGGCTACCAGCGCCCCAAGGGCATCGCCCGCGACATTGAAGTATTCGAACTGGTGGGCCTCAAGGGCGGTTGATCAATCCAGGAGAATCCTATGGGCTCTTTTTTCCGCTCCTCCATTCACTTGGTTTCCCTGTTGCGCTTCGCCGCTGTGGGGTTGCCGCTGTCATTGGCGATGCTGTTCAATGGCTGCGGCCCCACCGAGCAAAAGCCCAAGACGGAAGCGACGCAAAATCGCGCCCAAGCGCAGGACAGCGCGGAATATCACGCCAATGTGGCGCAAGAGGCGGCGGCCCGCAACGACTGGCCGCAAGCGCATGAACACATCGACCAGGCGATTAAAAAAACTCCCACTTACGACAAGTATGTTTACATGAAAGCCCGCTATTACTACCTCGCGGGTGAACCGCAGTTCGCTTACGACACCGCGAAAAAGGCGGAAAGCCTGAAGGGCGAAGCGGACGCCGCGCGCCATTTGCAGGCGCTCGCGCTGCTTCAACTCAACCGCTCGCCCGAGGCCATCGCCCTCCTGCAAACGCTGTGCAATTCGCCGCTCTTTGTCGCCAAGACCGAGGCCTGCGGCGTCTTGGGTTTTCAATACATGACCCTGCATGAACCGGCGAAGGCGAAAGTCGCATTCACCCGGCTGGTGCAGATCGACGACCAGGATTTTCGGGGGCATTATTATCTCGGGCAGATCGCTTGCGACGCGAAAGACTGGCGCGAGTGCGCAAGCCGCTGCGGGATTGCGTCCGAATTGGTGAAGAAAAAGGGCTTTGAGGCGGTCAAAAATTACGGTCCGCTCTATGGTTACTGCGCCGCGCAGGGCGAGAAGGGAATGGGCAATGCGGCGCGCGCCGCCGAGCATTGCACCTGGACCTGTGAAACCTCGCAAGCCTCCGAAAGCTGTCGCAAATGCGAACAGCTGCTGGCCGCCGAATAACCCTGAAACGAACGCGGTTCACCGGCCGCGGACGAACCTCCTGATGTTCAATCCTATCAAGGCGCTCGTTGCGGGTTTGCAGAAAACCCGGGCGGTGCTGACCACACCACTTTCAGAACTCTTCAGCGGCCGGCGCAAGCTGGATGCCGCACTGCTGGAAGCCATCGAAGAGCGGCTGCTGGCCGCCGATCTCGGCGCCCCGCTCACCCGGGGTTATCTCGATGCGCTGGAAAAAGAATATCGCGGCGCGGATCTGGACGCCGCCGCGCTACGCGAATTCCTGAAAGTCCGCATGCTCGCGACCCTGCGCGCATTGCCCCCTGCCCCCGCGCTCGCGCCGCCGGAACCGCTCACGGTCTGGCTGCTGGTGGGGGTCAACGGCGCTGGCAAGACCACCACCGCCGGCAAGCTGGCGAAGAAATTGGCGGATGCGGGACAACCCGGCCTCATCGCGGCGTGCGACACCTTTCGCGCCGCCGCGGTGGAGCAATTGAAAATCTGGGGCGAGCGGGCCGGCTGGCCGGTCATCGCCGCGGCGCAAGACAGCGATCCGGCCGCCGTGGCCTTCGATGCGCTGCAAGCGGCGCGGGCGCGCGGGATGCGGCGTTTGATCGTGGACACCGCCGGCCGGTTGCAAAATAAAAGCGGGCTCATGGCCGAATTGGAAAAAATACGCCGGGTTCTTGCTCGGAATGATCCGGGCCGAAATGAAGGTCAGGGCGAAAATCCTCCCGTGGTTCAATCCTTGCTGGTGCTCGACGCCACCACCGGCCAGAACGGCCTGTCGCAGGCCCGCGAATTCCTCAAGGCGGGCGGCGTGGACGCGCTGGTGATCACCAAACTGGACGGCACCGCAAAGGGCGGCGCCGCCCTGGCCATCGCGCATGAACTCAATCTCCCCATCGCCTGGATCGGGGTCGGGGAAACGCTCGAAGATTTATTGCCCTTTTCCGCGGAAGATTTTGTGAATGGATTGTGGGGGGATGAGACATGATCGGGGTTGGGAGTCAGGGGTCGGGGGGTGGGGCAGGGGCAAATCGCGATGATTTTCATTGGGTTCCCCGCCTGATTCACCTCGCCGGGCGGGGCGCGGGCAGGGTCGCGCCCAATCCGCGGGTTGGTGCGATCATTGAAAAATCCGGCTACATAATTGCCGAGGGCTGGCATGCGCGCTTCGGGGGCGCACACGCGGAGGTGGCCGCGCTCAGGCGCGCGGGGGCGCGGGCGAAGGGCGCGACGCTGCGCTGTTCGCTTGAGCCGTGCAGCCAGAAGGGGAAAACCCCGCCTTGCACCGACGCGATCATCGCAGCGGGAATCAAGCGGGTCATCTATTACGCCGCCGATCCGAACCCGCGAATGCATAATCGAGCGCGCCGGATCCTCGCACGCCACGGCGTGCGTTGCGAGTTCCGTCCTGACCCGCTTGCCGAGTCGCTGATCCGCGGATTCGCGACCTGGGTTCGCACCGGGTGGCCACGCGTCGAGTTGAAGGCCGCGGTCTCCCTCGACGGGCGGCTGGCCGATTATCGCGGTGCGTCCCGCGGCTTGGGCGACGGACGGCAGCGGCTGAACATGATGGCGCAGCGCGCGTCGGCCGATGCCGTCCTGGTGGGTGCCGGGACGATTCTCCGTGATGATCCGCGTCTCACCATTCGGGCGATCGGCCGCAGGCAGCCGCTCATCCGCGTCATTCTCGACCGCCGGCTGGAAACCCCGCCCCGCGCGCGCATTCTCACCACGCTCGCTTCCGGCCCGGTCTGGATCGTGACGGAGCCGGCGCGACTGAAGAGCTCCGCGGCACGGGCGCTGCTGAAGCGAGGCGCGGAATTGTTGCCGCTGGCGGATCGCGGCGAATCCTTCCTCGCGCGATTGCTCTCGGATCTGGGTCGCCGCGGCGTCACCCAACTTCTGGTCGAAGGGGGAGCCCGGGTGCTCGGCCGCTTCGTACGCGCGCAGCAGTACGACTATTTCTGGCTCTACCAGATGCCGCTCTTTCTCGGCGAGCATGGCGTGCCGCTTGTGAAACTCGGCCGGATACCCCTGGCCCGGGCGATTCGCGGAAAATTCGAGCGCGGCTCGTTCCAGCTTATCGCACTTCTCCCCAACCCCTGATTCCCATGTTCACCGGCATCATTGAATCCTTGGGCGAAATTCTCAGCGTGCGAGAAAAAGCGGACGCGCGGGAAATCAGAGTCCGTCTGCCCGCCCCGTGGCGGCTCAACCGCGGCCAATCCATCGCGGTGGATGGCGGCTGCCTGACCGTGACGAAATTCGGCCGCGGCTGGGCGGAATTTTTCATCGGTCCGGAAACCCTGAAAAAAACCATCGCGGGGAATTACCGGAAAAACTCGCGCGTCAATCTCGAACGGGCGATGCAGCTGGGCGCGCGTTTGGACGGCCATCTCGTACTCGGCCATGTGGACGCTACCACCCGCGTCCTCGCGATCGGCCCCGACGGCGATGCGTTTCGTCTCACCCTCGCGCTGCCGGCGGCCGGCGCGAAACTCGTGATTCCGCAGGGCTCGCTCACCGTCAACGGCGTTTCCCTGACCCTCGCAAAACTCGCCGCCCGCCGCCTCGACATCATGCTCATCCCGGAAACCTGGCGGCGCACCAACCTCTCCCGCCTGCAACCGGGCGATCCGGTCAATCTCGAATATGATCTCATCGGCAAATACATCCGGCGCGGCGGAGAATGAAAATTCATATTTTGTAGGGGCGGCGTGACCTTGCCCGTACGACATTACGGCCTACTCTCCTTGTCCAAACATCACCGTGGGTTTGAAAAGCTGGGCGCCTGCCCGCGTCACCAAACCCACCGCACCCTCTTGCAGGGTGCGCACCAGGTAAAGATCACGCAGGGTTTCCACCGGCTCGGTCTCGCGCTGCAACACATCGGCGCCGGCCAGCGGCTGGCCGTTGCGCAGGCGAACGGCCGCCTCCGGGGTGATGATGAGCTGGCCGAAGCCCAGCGGCAATCCTGCGAGCGGACGAATCACCGCCTGCGGATTCGCCAGCGCCTTGTCGAGGGGCGTCGCATCCTGAATGTTGAATTCCCCAGAGGCGATGCGCCGCAGTTTTTCAAGATGGCCGCCGCAGCCCAGCGCCGCGCCCAGCTCCTGCGCCAGCGCGCG
>JAYVQF010000272.1:0-4949 GCA_043777195.1 Thermoanaerobaculia bacterium | reverse complement strand
CAGATTGCAACCGGCTGGACGCCTCGCTGGCCCAGCTCGTGATCGGCAGCGCGCCGCTCGCGTTTTTCTTCACGCCCTCGCTGGGCCATACCCTGATGGCCCATCCGCTGGCGCTGTGGAGCAGCCTCTATCTCGGCCTGCTGTGCACACTCTTCGGTTTCGCCGCCTGGCTGTGGGCGCTGGGCCGGCTCTCGGCCACGCAGACCGCCGCCTTCGTCTTTCTCAACCCTCCCCTCGCCAATCTGTGGGCTTGGCTGTTGGGAGAAACAAATTTAACGCCGGTCTATCTACTCGGCGCGGCGCTGCTCCTGTGCGGCGTCGCGCTGATTGTCTTCGGCAGGAAGGCGTGATCGATCATGCGTGAACTCGGGATGTTCATCGCCCGCCATCGCTGGGCGCTCTATCTGTTGGGAATCATAGTGCTTCTCCTGGGTTCTTTTGCCTATGCGCTGCTGATGCAGGCTTATTTGTGGGCAAAATATGGCTGGTTAATGCGGAAACGGAGCGGTTGCACACTGGACACATTCCGTGCTTACTTCACTGACCGGGATATTTCTCCGCGCGTGACGGAGAAAATCTATCACTATTTTCAAGCGCGAACCAGGTTCCCCGGCTTTGCCGTTCTGCCCAATGACCGCATCCGCTGGATCTACGGCCTTGATGACAAGGAGGTGGGCGTGGTCCTCGACAAATTGTCCGGCGCGTTGCAGTGCGGCGAGTTGGATGATGCTGACTGGTTCGAGGGGCGGCGGGTGAAGACGATCGCCGACCTCGTGATTTTTTTCAATGGCCTTCGGGAAAGTAAAAAGCAGGGCTGAAACGGACGGCTAGGGCGCAAATCCCCAATAATTCCATCCCGTGATCCGTCTCTACCATGTGGACAAAGCCTACGACCGCGATACGCTCGCGTTGTCGGACATCACGCTTCAGGTGGAGCGCGGGGAATTCTGTTTTCTCACCGGCGGTTCGGGGGCGGGCAAGACCACGCTCCTGCGCCTGCTTTTTCGCGAGGAGCGCTCCACCCGCGGCGATATTTTGGTGAGCGGGAAGAACATCAATGTTCTGCCGGTCTCCCGCATCCCGGAATTCCGCCGCTCCATCGGCGTGGTGTTCCAGGATTTCAAACTGTTGAAAGAGCGCACGGTGTTGGAGAATGTCAGCTTCGTGCTGCGCCTCCTGGGCTGGGGGCGCAAGGAGCGGCAGGCCCGAGCGGTCGAGGTGCTCAAGGCGGTGGGCCTCGCGCACCGGCTCAGCCATTACCCGCAGCAATTGTCGGGCGGCGAACAGCAGCGGGTGGCCATCGCCCGCGCCCTGGCCAATGAACCGGCGCTGCTGCTGGCCGACGAGCCCACCGGCAACCTCGACAGCCAGCTCGCCGAGGAGATCATGCGCCTCTTCTTGGAAATCAACGCGCGCGGCACCACCGTTCTCATCGCCACCCATGATCATCACATTCTGGAGATGTTCGCGCGGCGCATTATTACCCTCGATCACGGACGGCTGGTGCAGGCGTGATGTCGTTCGCGAAACCGTTCTGATTCATCACGCCCATGCCTGCCCCCTCACCCCGCGACACCCTCATCGCCCTAGCCACGCCGCCGGGCGTTGGCGCGGTCGCGCTGCTGCGGCTGAGCGGATCGGAGGCGAAGGAGATCACGGAAAAATTATTTTCTAAAAAACTCAAACCACGCGTTGCGGTGCATGGCGAATTCCGGGATGCTGACGGACTCCCCATTGACGACGGATTGGCGATTTATTTTCCCGCGCCCCATTCCTACACCGGGGAAGAAACCGTGGAGTTGACGCCGCATGGATCACCGGTGATCGTGCAGCGTCTCATTGAAGCCGCGATCCGCGCGGGCGCGCGCGCCGCGCGAGCGGGGGAATTCACCTACCGCGCCTTCGTGAACAGCCGGTTGGATCTCAGCCAGGCGGAGGCGGTGGATGCGCTCATCCGCGCCGAGACCGATGCGGAGCGGATCGCCGCGCGCCGGAGTCTCACCGGTGAATTGGGCCGCCGGCTGGCGCCGCTGGAAGTTCGCTGGCGGGAATTGATCTCCCGCCTCGAAGGCGCGGTGGAGTTTGTCGAGGAACGGATCGATTTCACCGGCGGCGGTGCGCGCGTCACCGAGTCCATCGCTGCGCTCGATGGAGAATTGGCCGCCATTGAAAATGAATTCGTGCGCGGAGAATTGCTGCGCGGCGATCTCACCGTCGCGCTGGTCGGGCCGCCCAACGCCGGCAAATCCACGCTCTTCAATTTCCTAGTGCGGGCCGAAGCGGCGATCGTCAGCGCCAGTCCCGGCACCACCCGCGATCTGCTGCGCGAGCGGGTGGAGATCCGCGGCCTCAAAGTGCGCCTCACCGACACCGCCGGAGTGCGCGACACCGACGACGAAGTGGAGTCCATCGGCGTCGCCCGCGCCCGCGCGGCGGGTGCGGCGGCCGGCAAGCGGCTGCTGCTGCTCGATGGCGCCTCTCATCCCGGTAATTTCGCACAGCTGACGCAGTGGCCGGCTGAAGACACCCTGGTTATTCTCACCCACGGGGATCGCCATCCGCCGGATGGCCCGCTGCTGGCGGCGCTGGCGGAACGGAATTTTTTTCATCACGCGGCCGCGCTCACCGATCCGGCGCGGCAAAACGAATTGCGCGAAGCAATCGAGGAATTCATCGCGCCCGCACGCGAACAGGGCGAAGCGCTGGCTGCCTCGCCGCGCGCGCGCGCGCTGCTCGTCCAGACGCGCGCCGCGCTCGCGTCGGCGTCCCGGTCATGTGAGAGCGGCGCCTCCGAAGAATTCCTGCTCGAACCGCTGTGGGAGGGGCTGCGCCTGTGCGGCCAGCTCACGCGCCCCACCGATCGCGAGGAAATCTACGGCCTCATCTTTTCTAATTTCTGCATCGGGAAATAACCGGGATGCAGGCGCGCCCGCGCCGGAGAATTTTCCGGAGGAGAGTCCGTCCCGGGTCGCCGTCTATTTTCGTGCGCGAGGGTTGGCTTTGCGGTTGCGCCGGCCGGGCGCTGAACGGGGTGCGGAGGCGGCGGCGGGCGTCGAGGCGGCCGCCCGGCTCTTGGCGTCGGCGAGGGCGGCGTCAATCGCCGCGCGGAATTTTTCGATGGGCTGGGCGCCGTCAACCTTGTCGCCATTGATAAAAAAAGCCGGCGTGCCTTTGACGCCCCACGACTCGCCCAATTTAATTTCTTTCTCGATCCAGCTTTCGTCCGCGCGCAGCCGGTCGTATTCCGCCTTGAAACGACCCCAATCGAGCCCGAGCGCGAGGGCGGCGGGGCCGAAGTTGGCGTGCGCCAGAGTGTTGAGGGTTTCCTGGTGGGTGAAGAGATATTCGTGCATTTCCCAGTATTTCCCCTGCGCGCCGGCCGCGCGCGCAGCGGCGCAGGCGGGCCGCGCGTATTCGTGCGCCGGCATGGGATAACAGCGGTGCGCGATGCGCAGCGCGTCGCCGTATTCGAGGCGCAGCTTCTCCACCGTGGGGAAGGCCTTGCCGCAATAGGGGCATTCGTAATCGGAGAACTCGATCATCGTCACCGGCGCTTTGACGCTGCCGCGGGTGACGGCGTCCCCCACCGTGAAATTCGCGCGCGCGTGTTCCAGCGCCGCCCGCTTCGCCAGTTCTTTACGGTAATAGTCGAGCGTGTCCTTTACCAGCGCCGGGGTGAAGCCGAGGGCTTCGAGCTGCGCCTGCAACTGCGCCTCGGGCAGCCGCTGCGTGATCGCCGCCTTGATTTTTTCCCGCCCGGCACGCACCGCCGCATCATCGGGCGATGAAGCGGCGGATAGCCGGGGCGCGCACAGGGGCAGCAGTAGAAGCAGGGCAAGACGAAGAGGGCGCATGGGAAAATTTTAAGGGTTATGTTGAGGTTGATGTCAAGGTTGATGTCAGGGTTAATGTCACGACTTACGCCGTGACTTACGCCGTCTCCGCGGCGGGCGGCGTTTTTTCCAGCCACACCGCGAGGGCGGCGGCCGCGAGGATTAATGCGCCGCCGGCGAAGACTGCGGGCCGCAAGCGTTCATGCAGCAAGAGCGCGCCGCTGGCAACGCCGACAACGGGAACCAAATTTGAAAAAAGCGCGACCTGACGCCCGGGCCGGTGGCGCAGCGCGTAGTTCCACAGGAGATAGGCCAGCAGCGATCCGCCCAAGCCGAGACATAGCGTTGCGCCCAGGGCGGCGGGCGGCCAGCCCCGGGGGGCGCGGGCCTCGGGTTCGAGGGCGATTGCCAGCGGGGTAAAAATCATCGCGCCGGCGAGGGTCTGCGCGAAAGTGAGCGTGAGCGGATGCGGCCGGGGTCGCAGTCCTTCGCCGATCACGACATAAATCGCGGCGCAACTGCTGGCGCCGAACATCAACAGCGCCGCCAGCCGGCCATTCGCCGAACCGCCATCGCCACCGCCGATCCCCGCCACCAAGGCCGCGCCTCCCAGCGAAATGGCCAGGAGAATAAAATCCAGCCAACGCGCGCGGTGGCGGCCCAAGAAAATCTGCAGGAGCAGAACCTCCAGCGGAATGGCACCGATCAGCAGCGCCGCAGCGCCGGCGCTGCCTAGACGGATGCCATACGCTTCGAAGGCGTAATAGAGTCCGGGTTCAATCAACAGTATCGGCCACAGCCTCCGCCAGGGAATGGCCTCGCCGCCTTGTTTGCGCCAGAAAAACCAGAAGGGCCACAGCGCCGCAGCAGCGAATAGATTGCGCAGCGCGGTGACGGTGAGTGGCGGCAAGAAATTCAGCGCAAATTTTTGCGCGGGAAAGGTCAGCCCGAACGCCAGCGCCATGCCGAAGCAGGCGAGCAGCGAAAAAATGCGCAGGCGCTGCGCTGCTCGTCCGCCCTCCGCAGCCGCCTGCACTGAATTCACGGGTCAGGTCAGTTGCAGACGGTCGCGGTCGCGGTCGCGGTGACGGCGCAGAAGCCGGCGCCGCTGCCCCG
>JAYVQF010000271.1:0-4952 GCA_043777195.1 Thermoanaerobaculia bacterium | reverse complement strand
GCTTACATGCCTTCGGGCATGCGCGCTCCTCGCGCCTCGCCATTCGGGCGACTCGGCAGTCATCTTTGCTACTGTTATTTCGTTGCGGCCCCTAACCTTCCGGGGCGAAATATTGCAATTCGACGAGCCGTTTGTAGCCGCCCCCGGTGGCGAGGAGTTCGGCGTGGGTGCCCGTCTCGACGATCCGCCCTTTTTCCATCAGGATGACCCGGTCGGCGTGGCGCACCGTGGTGAGGCGGTGGGCGATGACGAAGGCGGTGCGTCCGGCCATCAGATTTTGCAGCGCTCTTTGCACGACGGCTTCGGATTCCGCATCCAGAGCGCTCGTGGCCTCGTCAAGAATAAGAATGGGCGGATCTTTGAGCACCGCGCGGGCGATGGCGATGCGCTGCCGCTGGCCGCCCGACAGCCGGCCTCCCGATTCGCCGATTACCGTGTCATACCCCTTGGGCATGGCGGTGATGAACTCGTGCGCGTAAGCCGCACGCGCCGCCGCCTTGATCATTTCGGGAGGCGCGCTGGGATTGCCATAGCGGATATTCTCCGCGACGGTGTCGTTGAACAGGATAATCTCCTGCGACACCACCCCGATCTGCGCGCGCAGCGACGCGAGGGTGGCGTCCTTCAAATCCACGCCGTCGAACAAAATCCGGCCGCCGTCGGGATCATAGAAGCGCGGCAACAAATTCACCAGCGTGGTCTTTCCCGCGCCCGAGGCGCCCACCACCGCAATGGTTTCACCGCGCTTCACTTTCAGGCTCACTTCTTTCAGCACCGGTTCGCCGGTGCGGTAGCCGAAACTCACCCTTTCAAACTCCACATGATGATGCAATTTCTCCAGCGGCCGGGCATCGGGCGCCTCGATCAATTCCAGCGGTTCATCCAACAGCGCGAAATTGCGCTCGGCGGAGGCGATCGCCACCTGGATCACATTGTTCGCCTGGGTCAGCTTTTTGAAAGGCTGGTAAAGGCTGAACAGCGTCACCATGAAGGCGATGAAGCGGCTGGGGTCTTCGCGGTATTCATGCGTCCAGCGAAAGGCGAAATAACAGATCACGCTGCCCAGCGCGACTCCGACGAAATCCATGACCGGCGAGGTGAGCGCGACGGTCTTGACCACGCGAAAATATTCGCCGAAGACCCGTGTCGTGATCGCCTGAAAGCGGCGCCCCTCGGCCTGTTCCATGGAAAAGGCCTTGACCACGCGGGCGCCGGTAATGGCCTCCTTGAGCACCTCGGACATTTCCGCAGTGCGCTCCTGGGTGCGGCGCGCCGCCTTGCGCAGCCGGCGCGACAGCCAGCCCAGCGGCATGCCGATGAGCGGCCCGACCACCAGAATGGCGGCGGCGAAGCGGGGGTTCTGGCCGAACAGGGAGATCACGATGAAAAACGCGCGCGCCCCCTGCTGCAGAATCTCCGCCATCTTTTCCGAGACCGCAGACTGCAATTTGTCGCAATCCGAGACCACACGGCTGATCAGGGTGCCCGACGGATGCCGCGCATAGAAGCGCAGCCCCTGCGCGAGAATGCGGTCGAACAGCCGGTCGCGCAGCGCCTTCACCGCGTGCAGGCCATTGCGATTGATCAGCACCTCGCCGACATACTCGAAAGCCCCCTTGATCATCACGATCAGGATGACGATCAGGATGACCTTCAAAGAGACATCCTGCACCGAGCTGATGCCAAGTCTGTCGAGGTGGAGCTGCTGCAGCCAGCGGTCGATCGCCGCCTCTTTTCCCTTGCCGAACCCCATGACATCGTGCAGCAGCGGCCGGAACATGAGCAGCAGCGCGGCGAAAAACAGCCCGCCCAGAAGCGTACTCAGAATACCGGTGTAAAACAACAGCCGGTTGTCGCGGTTTAACGCCATCAGGCGCCGCAGGGTTTTCACCCGGGAAGTTTAACTGGGGAGTCAGTCCAGGCTTTAAGGCGCGGTGAAATTATTTCCCGCAGCTCAGCAAAGTCCGGCGCGGCGATGCGCGCGCGCGCGGCCGGAAAGGCCAGCCCCGCGAGGTTCGGCGCCGCCCCCCATTCCAGCAGCAAGTCAGCCCGCGGGAACAAATCGCCGACGCCCGCCTTGGGATTGGGCACCGGCCAGCGGGCGATCAAAAAGCCCAGCCCCGGATCGCTCAGTTGCCAGAAGGTGTTCGACTCGACGACCAACCGGGAAAAGCCGCGCGCCGCCGTGGTTTCGAGTAGCGCCGCGAAGGCCTGCGGCGCGAACTCGCGCCGGGTTTTTACCCAGTAAGACGGACCGCCGGATGCCGATGCAAGACGCGCGGTGTCGGTGCCTTTTTTCGCAATTTCATCGGGATGGCTCTCGTCCGAAAAAATCTCGAACGGACCGCGCAGCGAATCGCAGGCGCCGCAGTCATCACCGGTCGGGCATTTTCCCTCGTGCACCCGGGTCACCTTCACGCCTGCCGCGCCGGGGAGCAGGCGCAGACAGGCCTCGGCCAGCGCGGTCTTGCCGCATTCCTTGTCGGTGCCGGCGATGACCACCACGCCGGGGGCGGAGAGTCGCGCTAGCGGGGAGGCGGAAGACTGGGGGAGGAGCAACGAAGGCATTGTTTGATTTTAACGCCGTTACCGTCGCCGTCAGCGTTGCCGTGTTCCCGGATTCCTGAAGATCCTCTCCGCACCCTTCCCGCCAAGGGGACTTGGCACGAAAGGCGCGAAGGAACCTTGATCCTTTTCAGAAGACGGAAAACGCGAACGCGAACGCGGAACGGCAAGATGGACTCGTTTGTGTTTCGGTTCTAATGGTCTCGTCGAAGCCGCCCCTCGGATAGCGGCTTTGGGTCACGGGAAGAGAGCAGCGCTTCGCGCGGGGCCGCCTCGCCCTCTTTAGAGGGAGAGGCCGACTGGCGTAGCCAGCGGGTGAGGGTGTCCGTGAACGCTTCTGAATGACTTGGGAATCAACGCGCGGATGAAAAGCATTTCCCGTTCCCGTTTTTTCCGTTAAGCGTTCGTGTTGCCATGATTACGAATTTCTGAAGATCCTCTCCGCATCTTTTGTGCCAGGAATACCTGTCACAAAAGATGCTTGGGAACTTTGATCCTATTTCGGAAACGGAAAACGGGACCGCGAACGCGGAACGGCAAGACCGGGTCACGGGAGAGCTCCTTGGCGGAGGCCATTTTTTGCCTCTGCGATTTACGAGAGGCCAAAAAATGGCCTCCACCAAGGAGCTTCTCAATGAACAACCCAATCTCTCAACCCTACTTCCAGTGCGAACGCCTCGATGTTTACCGCATCGCGGTGAAATTCCACCGCTCGTTGGTTCCCCTCCGTCAGGTGCGCGGGGCAGCCGACCTCAGGGATCAAATCCTCCGGGCTTCCGAAAGCATCGTCCTCAACATCGCCGAAGGCGCAGGGCGTTTCGGGAGTGACGACAAGCGCCGCTTTTATCGAATCGCCAGCGGCAGCGCCATGGAATGCGCCGGGGCGTTGGAGCTTCTTCACAGCCGCATGATCCTGAGCGATGCGGGGTATCAAGCTCGCCGTGAACTCCTCATTCGGATTGTCCAGATGCTTTCGCGCCTCGCCTCTCCGCCGCGGTGAAGCGGGACGCATCTTATTGTCGGCACAGTCCGCCCAGCAGCTTCGCAATTTCGACGAGCCGGCTCCGAACTTCCGCATAACGTAGGGGTGCGATGCGACGGCGAATCTTCAGGATGTCGAGTGCGGCGGCGACTTCGCCGAGTGAACCCCGGGCGAAGAGGTAGAAGCGGCGTTTGTCGGGTGGAGATTGGCGCGAAGCGCCTTCGGCGATGTTGAGAAGGATGGAGGCGGCGGCGCGATTGAGTTGATTGCGCAGATCGGATTCGCCGGGTAAGGAGCCGAGAGTTTCGATGAGTTCCAGAAGTTGGTAGGCTTTTTGATAAGCGGTTAAACGCTCGTGTTCGAGTTGGCCGGGTTGGGATTGCGTGTTTTGAAACATAAGATGTTGTCCTTTGGAGGCTGGATACGACGCCCCTCGCAAAGCGGTGGGGGCGTTGGAGCCAGACGCCAAAGGACACACAATAATTCAAAACGCGCAATCCCAACCCGGCCAACTCGTGATGCGTTCACAGCGTGAGGCGGAGAGAATCTTCCCTTGTCCTTCTGGCCATGTGCTTGTCCATATCCTTGCCCCTGACCTCAATCAGAAAAAGGATTTAGGACAAGGACAAGCACAAGAAAGATAGGAAGAAGGAGGAAGGGCAAGACGCATGCGGGAACTTCTTCCCTTGCCCTCTCTTCCTTGTCCCTGTCCCTGCCCTTGCCCTTTCTTCCTTCCCCTACTTTCATCCCCCCGTCACTTTCCCCGCCTTCACCAGAAAAACCGTCGGCTGCACCGGCAACAATTCCACCACTTCCCGCCGCTTCGCCGTCAGCAGCAATTGCCCGGGCGCGCGGGCCAGCGAAGCCAGCACAGCGCCGAGCCGCTGATCGTCCCATTCCGCATCCGCGTCGTCGAGGAGAAAGAGCGGTGGCGTTTTGAATTGGCGGGCGAGCACTTCGACCTTGGCGCGTTTCAAAAGATAAAGCGCGAGACGCTGCTGGCCGCCGGAAGCCTGCGCCACCGGGCGGCCGTCCCAGAGAATTTCCAATTCGTCGCGCTGCGGGCCGCTCAGGATCATCTGCCGTTTGCGCTCCCCGGCCAGCGCCGCGGCGAAGCGGGGTTTCCAGGCGGCGAGATCGCCCGCCGCGAGCGCTTCCACAGCGTCGGTGCCGGGGCTGGGCCGGTAGCGCAGGGTGAGCGGCGGAACTTCTCCGCCATCCACCGCCAACTCTTCCGCGAGCAGCGGCAGGGCGCGAGAGAGTTTGTCCACGAAGCGCAACCGCGCCCGCTGCATGCGAAAGACCCGCGGCGCCAGGGTTTCCTGCAATGCGCGCAGGGTGCGCGTGTCGTCTATGGCGAGCGCCGCTTGCTTTTGCCGCAGCGCGCGGCGCACTTCGGCGGAAA
>JAYVQF010000270.1:0-4953 GCA_043777195.1 Thermoanaerobaculia bacterium | reverse complement strand
GCGCGCATGCCCGAAGGCATGTAAGCGACGAGCAACGAAGCCAGTCGGGATGAATCGGCGGGCAGACTGCTACTGTTATTTCGTTGCGGCCCCTTAGTGGGCAGAAGATGATGCGGCGCGGGCAAAACCTTTTTCCAAAAGCTGCCGTAATTAAGCATGGCGCGGCAGCCCGCGTCAATTCCTTTCCAGGAGTTCGCCATGAACCGGTTAAACACTTTTGCCCGCTCCACACTGGTTTCCCCGTTGCCCATTCTGTTGGCGGCGGGATTGCCGGTGTTGCTTTTGACCCCCGGTTGCGCCTGCAAGGCGGAGAAGCTGGGGGCGGTGGCCGGAGAACCCCGGGAGTGGATCAGCCGCGAAATCCGCCGCACCGTGGCCGTGACCCCCGGCGTCCGCATCGAGCTTGAAAATCTGGCTGGCCGGGTCAGCGCCACCGCGGCACCCGGCAACGAATTCATCCTGATCGCCACCGTGCATGCAGGCGGGGAAAGCAAAGCGGAAGCCGAAGCCCTGGCCGCCCGCCTCGATTTCACCACCGATCCGCTGCCCGGCGTGATCCGCGTCAAAGCGGGGTATCCGCTGGCGCAGTACGACAGTTATTACTATCCGCGATGGGGCGGGGGCGACGCGGCGCCGAAACTAATCGGCGTGCAGATCAATTCGGACCGGTCGGAGCGCCGGGTGTGCGGCTTGCCGCTGTTCGGGGGTTGCCGCACCACCTCGAAATTCCAGGGGACGCAGGTGACGGTGAGTTCCGAACCCCGCCGCGGTGCGGCGCCTCTTTATGCCGATGTCGTCCTGCAGATCCCCGCCGGCGCGGCCGTCGAATTGAGCACCGTGCTGGGGGCGCTGAGCGCCGACGGCCTGCGGGGGGCGATCCGGCTGAGCACCGGCTCGGGCGATGTGCGGACCGCCGTCAACAGCGGCGAATTGAATGTTGAATCCGGTTCTGGCGATGTCGCCGTGGATGGCCAGACCGGCGCGGTGCGCATTGAAACCGGGAGCGGCGATGTCACCACGCGCAGGGTTCAGGGGGGCGTCCGCATCAGCACGGGTTCGGGCGATGTCAGCCTCGAAGAGGTCACCGGCCCCGCGCATGAAGTGGAAACCGGTTCGGGTGAAATCCGCCTGCGCAAGGTGTCCGGCGCGCTCAAGACCTCGACCGGGTCGGGCGCAGTGCGCGGCGATGAACTGGCGCCCGGTGAACAACTCTCCGCCGACACGGGCAGCGGCGATATCCGCCTCGATGGCGATCTGGCGGCGGTGCGCAATTTCACCATCAGCACCGGTTCCGGCGATGTCGAGGTGAACATGAGCCGGCCGCCGGATGCGCAACTGAGGGTGGACACCGGCAGCGGCGAGATCACCGTGGACTTGCCCGGCCTGGTTGATATCGTGAGCAATCACGGCGAATATCAAGCCCGTCTCGGCCAGGGACGCGGCAAGATGAAGATCGAAACCTCAAGCGGCGATGTGAAACTGCGGCAGATGGCCGGTGCGCCAGCGCCGCCCGCCATGCCGTCAGCCGTTCCCGAGCCAGGAGCGCTCCCGCACCCCTCCTCCGAGGCCTCCGTCCCGCACGCGCCCAAGGCCCCAAAGCCGCCCAAACTGCCGAAATGATGAAGATCTCACTATTGTCCAATTAAAATAACCCAGCCGCGGATCGTGATCGCACTCCCACCTCGCAACTTTGCGCGGGTGAGGGGTTTTGCGGTGAATATAAACAATCACGATTCCGACCGCCCCTCACCCCGTCCCTCTCCCCGCTCGCGTTGCTCGCAGGGCGAGGGGGAAAGAGTTCACAGCTGCCATCACTGCTGTCCAATATAAATTTACTTTCCCCTATGAAAACCAGGATGTGAACCTGAAATCAGCTATACGAGAATCGACGGCTAACTACCCCATTCCACAAGTCAATATTTCCGGAAGAAGATTATCTTGGACACCAGTGATGAGATCTATTGATTCACAGGACACGGCCTGTCGATCCGTTTGTGCGAAAGTGTTCGGACGCTATCAGATACAAAACCGCTGCTGACCCTGATCCGTCCCCGATTTTCTTGGACACGAAATAAGTCAGAATGTCCAAGGAGTCAGACATGCAACTATCCAAGAATCACCCCCCACGCGCCTGCCGGCTATCGATGCGGGAGATCGGCGGTGCGTTGAGCATTCAGACGCGGAGCGTATCCATCCCGGCGCGGAAGGGCGCGAGGCGGGTCATGGCAAACCCGACGCTGATTAGAAACTGGAAGCGCAGCATCAAAATCCTGAAGCAGGCACATCCCGAACTTTCTGGAAATAAACCATATGCGGCCTGACCCCCATGATTTCATTACTCGAAAGCGGATCATTGCAAGTGATAATTCAGAATCATTCTTACTTCGACGCGGTGACTAAATGAGTCCTAAGATTCTTCGGGTATGGGTTGACGAGAAGAAGTGCCTCAGCCATTGGGCCTGTGTGATCGCTCCCGAAGTGTTTGTTGACACGGGGAAGTTTCACCCGGTGATTCCACCGGATGCCTCGCGGCATTTTGAATCGGATCGTGAGCGAATCATCGAGGCTGTACTTGGATGCCCCATGGCTGCATTGTTTATCGAGTTTGATGATGGCAAGGTGATCAGCGCGAAGAATTATGATGCCTCCAAGGGAATCCAGGAATGGATCATTCCTAACGATTCTGCAAAAAGGCGCGTGCGGCCTTCATAATCCCACGCGATGTTCGCGCTTTACGCGCTCCTGTTTTTTTGCTCCGGCGCCGCGGCGCTGATGGCCCAGCTGGTCTGGTCGCGGCAGCTGGCTTTCATCGTGGGCGCCTCGGCGCCGGCGGTGGCGCTCGCGCTCGCGCTCTTCATGCTGGGTCTTGCGATGGGCGCGCGAATCTCGGCGCGGTCCGTGGAGAAAATAAAAAACCCACTGCGGGTTTTCGCGCTGATGGAGGCGGGCGGGGGGCTGTGGGCGCTCGTCTCGCTCATTCTGCCGCAGCTGCTGACCGCCGCCTATCAGACGCTCGGCGGCGGCTATGCTGTCCGCATCCTGGTGAGCGCGCTGCTGGTGCTGCCGGCGGCGATGCTGTGGGGCGCGGGACTGCCGCTCTTGGCCGCTCACTTCGCGCGGCTGCGCAACGAAGCATCCGCCACGGCGGGATTGCTCTATGGAATCAATACGCTGGGTGCGGCGGCCGGGGCGTTTGTCGCGGCTTATTTATTGTTGCCGGCGCTGGGGTTTCATGCCACGCTGTTCATTGCGGCGCTTTTGGATGTCAGCGTCGGAATGATCGCCTGGGGTCTGGCGGCCCATTCGCCGGGATACACAGCTGCTGTGGTTGAAGATAGCGCCGCTGCCCCCCTGCCGAGCCGCTGGATCGCCGCGCTATTGCTGCTGGGCTTCAGTTCCTTCGCCGGCGAAGTCATCCTCACCCGCGTTTTCATTCTCCACTGGTCGAGCGCGGTTTACGCCTTCGCGGCCGTGCTCATCATCGTGCTGATCGCCACTGCGCTGGGCGGGCTCGCAGGCGGCGCGCTGGCGGCGCGGTATGGCGGCGCAAGGGTGCTGGGCATCGCCCTGCCCCTGGCGGCGCTGTCGACGCCGTGGATTATTTACGAATTCGGCCGGCTGGGCGACTTCACGCTGACCTTCGCAAAACTCTTCAAACCCGACACGCCGCTGCGCGAGGGGTTCATGCTGCTGTGCGCCGCCGCGCCGATTGTTCTGCCGGGCGCGCTCTTGGCCGGCATGGCGATTCCCGCGCTGGTGCGCACGCCGGCGGGGGCGGGGCGCGATCTCGGCCGGATTTATTTCTGGAATACCCTGGGCAATGTCGCGGGCGCGGCGGTGACCGGATTTCTGCTGATTCCCGCATGGGGCGCGCAGCGCACCCTGTTTTTCGCCGCCGGCTGTTATTTGCTGGCGGGTTTGTTCATCTCCTGGCCAGCGCGGCAAGTTTCGCGCGGGTTGCTTCCGGTCTTAGCGTTTGCCGGTCTGCTCGCCGCACTCCTGCTCTTCCCGCCGCGCGCACTACTCACCAGCTCGGTGATCTTCCACGAAGGGCCTTATCACCATCTGCTGCTGGAAGAAGGCGTCAACGGCACCGCGCTGCTCTCGGTCATCAATCAGCCGCCCGATCAATTCCTCTCGCTGGAAGTCAACGGCGTCAATGTCGCAGGAACCACGCCCGACAATTTCTCCATCCAGAAATTGCAGGCGCACCTCCCGCTGCTGCTGCATCCCCATCCGCGCGACATCCTGCACATCGGCGTCGGCTCGGGCGGCACGGCCTACAGCGCCTCAACGCACGCGCTGAATACCATCACCATCGCCGAGATCGCACCGGAGGTGAAATCCCTTTCGGAGAAATATTTCCGCATTACCAATCACGGGATTTTTACCGATCCGCGCGTGCATTTCATTTTCAATGACGGACGCAATGTCATGCTCGCCAGCCCGCATCGCTATGACGCGATCCTCTCCGACTCGGTGCATCCGCGCATCGCCGGCAACGGCAGCCTCTACACGCTGGATTATTTCCGTCTGCTGCGATCGCGGCTGAATGAAGGGGGCATCGCCTCGATGTGGTTGCCCGCTTATACATTGCGCCCGCAGGATTTCCAGGGCATTGTTTCGGCCTACTGCGGCGCGTTCATGCCCGACGGTGATGTCGCGCTCTTCTACAATCACGCCACCAACAACCAGTTCACCGTGGTGGTGGCGCGTCGCGGGGGAAAAATTTCACTCGATTACACGCGACTGCAAACTCTGCTCGCCCGGCCGGCGCTGCGGGTCGATCTCGCCGCCATCGGCCGGGAGCGGCCGGAAGCGCTTTTTTCGGATTACATCGCCGGCGGCGAAAAATTGTGCGGCTGGGCGCAGGCCGCGCCGCCGCAGACCGATGACCGGCTGCAATCGGAATATCTCAGCGGCGTGTGGAGCCAGCCGCGCGACTCCGCCTGG
>JAYVQF010000269.1:0-4990 GCA_043777195.1 Thermoanaerobaculia bacterium | reverse complement strand
AGCGGAGCGGGCTTGGGGGCGATCATCCCCACGCTTCTACCCAGCACCGCTATACTGCGCCTTCAAGTGTTGCACTTGGTAGTGAAATTCGCGTATATTGATAAAAGTGCAATTAGTGGCAATACGCAAAGAGGGCTTAAAATACTGAAGGACTCATGTGAAAATGGCTATGGGGATAGCTGCATCCATTACTATCTTGTCAATAGATTGCATGCCGACTTGGCTACTGATGCACTTGTCCTACTGCGCGCCGCGTGCGAAAACGGAGAGATGGAATCATGCGGGTATTTGGGGTTGCTGCATTCGAGAAAAGCCATGGCTTTTGCAGATCGAAATACTGGGATTGAACTGCTGACACAATCATGTCATACAAACGATCCATATGGAAAATATTGCTATGAGTTGGCTGAAATGTATTTACAACCTGCCGTAAATAATGATGATATTTCGGTGAATTCATATAAGGCTTTTGAGTTGCTATATGCTACTTGCGTCAGAACAGATGAAATTGAAATAACCGGTAATAATCCGCATGTTCCTTGCTCAGAATTCAGACGAGTGTCGACTGCTTATAATCTGAAACAAAGACAAATGACTGATGCTGAACTTTATGATTATTCTCAAACAGAAATGTCTATTGACCGCATGTCACATCCTCAGACCAGCGTCAATACCGGGGAGCACGTTACAAATAAGATCAACAGCGTAACTGTCGGTATAATGTCAGCAAGTGGAAAATTTATACCGAACGAGTTAGTGGAACCGAAGGCGGGAGTACGCTTACAAGTGTCAGCCACAGGAGATCGTAAAATTAAGTTATATTATGCAATCTATATTTTAAAGAAAGACGACAAAATTTTGGTTGATTTACAAAAAGATGAATTTCTTTTTTCACAAGAAGTTGCGTTTTCAGAATCCGGGAATGCTCTGTTAGTGATACCCGCCCCAAATCGCAAATGGAAGTCGGGAAAATATCTTATCGAAGTGAGTCTTGACGAAAAACACTGGAGCGATGTGCAGTCGACAAAATTTGAAGTCATTACCTATGGATCAATACTAAAAGATTTATTGCTCGGCGAGTAATTGTCACGCCAATTACAGCGCTGATCAATCAAGAATACACCGGCCACCCCCGCTTGACATCGAGTATGAACTAGGTAATACTATCGACATGAAAGTTGCCATCTCGATTCCCGATCAAATTTACAAGCTCACTGACCGCGAGGCCCGGCGACGCAAAATGAGTCGCAGCGGTCTGGTGGCCGAAGCACTGGCTCATTATTTTTCCGGCGGCGACAAGCCCAGCTCCGTCACTCGGCGACTGAACGCATTGGCCGACGAAATTAACCGCGACCGTGACCCCGCGTTGAATCGCTACGCCGTCGCGCAGCTGCGCAAAACGGAGTGGTAGGCGTGCGCCGTGGCGAAATCTGGTGGGCAGACCTGCCCGACCCATTGGGATCAGCGCCCGGATTCACCCGGCCCGTCATCGTCCTCTCGGCCGATGATTTCAACCAGAGCCGGGTCGCCACGGTCGTGGTGGCCGCCCTGACCAGTTCGCTGAAATATGCCTCCGCGCCTGGCATGATCAAATTGGCGGCGGGTGAAGGGGGCGTCGATCGTCCCTCGGTCGTCAACCTGATGGCCCTCCAAACCGTTGATAAATCGCAGCTGCGGGACAGGCTCGGCTCACTGCCGCCGGTGAAAATGTCTGAGATCAACGAACAATTGGCAGTGGTTTTGGGACTGCCGTCATAAGCTCCAACATGCGTGACCTCTACTCCATCCTCGGCGTTAACAAAACCGCCACACCGGAAGAATTGAAGAAGGCCTACCGCAAACTGGCGCGGCAGCACCATCCCGATTTGCATCCGAACGAGCCTGAGGCGGCCGATAAATTCAAGGAAATTTCCGCGGCTTACGAAACCCTGTCGGACGAAAAAAAGCGCGCCCATTACGACCGCTTCGGCGATCTCGATTTTGACGCGCGCGCGGCGGCGGGAGCAGGCGGAGCGCCCGGTCCGGGGCGCGGGCCGCGGGTGAATGCGGATTTTCGCGGCGGCCCGTGGACGGGCGGTGCGGAGAATTACGGCGGCGGCAATATCGAGGACCTGCTGGGCAGTTTCTTCGGCGGCGCAGGCGGACGCCCCGGCGCTGCCGCGGACTCCGGCCCCCAGCGCGGCGAGGATCTCACCGCCGCGGTCAGCGTGCCTTTCAAGGTTGTCCTTGAAGGCACCACGCTCGATCTGCGCGTCCGCCGGCTCGCGCCCTGTCCTCGCTGTCAAGGGCGCGGGGAAATTCCTCTCAGTTCGCCCCAGACCTGCGGCACCTGCAAAGGCACAGGTCAGACCGGCGCCAAACGCGGGCCTCTCGCATTCGCCCGCCCCTGCCCCGCCTGCCACGGCGCGGGCCGCATTACCGGCAGTCCCTGCGGCCATTGCGAAGGCGGCCTCGTCGAGGAGACCGCCAGCATCAAAGCGAAAATTCCCGCCGGGGTGGACACCGGCACCCGGCTGCGGCTGGCCGGCCAAGGGCACGCCGGCGGCCGCAGCGGCGAGCGGGGTGATTTGTTTCTTCTCGTGAATGTTGAAGCCCACGCGCTCTGGGGCCGCGCGGGTGATGCGTTGACCCTGGAATTACCCGTCTCGTATCCCGAGGCCGCGCTCGGGGCAAAAGTCGAAATCCCCACCCCGCGCGGAAATAAAACCATCCGTATTCCCGCAGGCACGCAAAACGGCCAGCAATTGCGCGTGCGCGAGAGCGGCATTCCGCTGGCCCGCGGCGGCATCGGCGATCTCCTGGTTTCCGTGCGCGTGGAAGTTCCCAGTTTCCTCGATGAAAAAACCAAGGAACTGCTGCGCGACCTGGAAAAACAACTCGGCTCCGATCCTCGCGCGGAGCTATTCAAGAAATTATAAGCCGGATCATTTTCCTTATTCCTATTCCACCTTCGCGCCGGCTTTGATCCAGGCTTCGATCAGGGCGATTTCGCTCTTATCCAGCGGCAAGGGGCCGGGCGGCATGTTGCGCCATTTCAATCGTTTGTCGTCTGCGCGGCGGAATTTGGTGAGCTTAAGGAAAAGATAACTGGCTTCCGGATCGCCGGGCGCAATTCGCTTGAGGGATGCCTGTGCAGCGTCTTTGCCGATCGCCGTGGCTTGCAAGGTCGCCACGCTGGAGAGATCAAGCCCTTCCTTCGGTTTCTCCCCGCCATGACATTTGGCGGTGCCGCAACGCTGGATTAGGAGTGTGGTCGGGCAAAGTGGCGCAGAGGGAGCGGGACCTTGAGCCGCGGACGCGTGAGGCGCTGCAAGCGCGGGGGCGGACACGGGCTGGCCAGCCGGGCTGGAACCTGCGAGGGTGGGCAAAAGGACGCCCAAGACGCCCAGGACGCCGAGGCAGCTCAGGGAAATAGCCAGGGGGGTAAAGCGCATGAGAAAAATTATACGCAGATCGGCATGCGGTCCGTGGAATATCACCAGCCAGCCGCCGTTTTACCACCGCCTTGCCCACTCATTATCATTTGACCCGCCCGTGCATTTCCGGTAATATACCGCGCTTGCGGAACCCCCTGGTTCCCCCGGTGTTTCACGGGTTATAGCCCCATCATAACCCCAAAAAAATACAAAACTTACAGCAGGATCGTTCGATGCCCAATATCAAGTCCGCCATCAAGAAAGCCCGTCAGGACGAAGTCCGCCGCGCCCGCAACAAAGCGCGCAAGACCGCCCTCAAGGGTTCGCTCAAAAAAATGCGCCTCGCGCTCGCCGGCAAAAAGACCGACGATGCCAAGGCGCTGCTCCCCGACACACTTTCCACCATCGACAAAATGGCCAAGCGCGGCCTCATCCATCGCAACGCCGCCAACCGCCACAAGTCGCGCCTCTCCACCCGCCTTTCGGCGCTGCTTAGCGGAAAGTAAAAGCCAGCGAAAAATAATCCCTTCCGGCCGCAACCACCCGCCCGCGCAGCCCTTTGTCAAAGGGCGCCGGGCGGGTTTTTATTTACCGGCACCGTCTGACGAAGGGCTGCGCGATTCGCCTTCGCCCGCAAGCAAAAAGTTACAGGACTTATCTGTGATCGCAAAGCCCTCGGCTGTTGAATTCCTGATTCTCTATGGCTGGCAGGGTTCCAGGCCGGATCACTGGCAGAGTCATCTCGCCCGTGAGCTTGCAGCAGCCGGCCGTCGCGTGCATTACCCGGATTTTCCCGCACCGGAATTACCCACCCGCGCGGCCTGGCTGCCGCGGCTGCGCGAAGTACTCGACGAATGCGGCAACCCGCAGCAGCTCACCGTTGTGACCCACTCGCTCGGCGGACTACTCTGGCTGTGGGCCGCCCACGAAAAAATAGCGCCAGCCATCAAGCATCTCGTCCTGGTCGCGCCCCCTTCGCCGGCTTCGCAAACGGCGGAAATTCAGGATTTTCTGCCGGCCCCCACCGCCGTTTCATTCCCGCTCGCGCAGCAGGTGGATCTCATCGTATCCGACAACGACCCCTATGTCCCGCTCACGGATTCGCTGCACTCCGCACAGACTCTTCATGCCCGGCCAGGGCTATTGCCCGGTGCCGGCCACCTGAACAGTGCAGCGGGATATGGCAGATGGCCCTGGCTCCATGATTATCTGGCCGGCGTTGCGGCGTGGCCGCCACAGCCGGCTCAGTAATTCCGCTGATTCCATTCAGACCGTGCATTGACGCCGGGGTGCAGGCCCCGGCGTCATGCATTGATTTTCCCCGTCGAGCTATGGCGACTATTTGGAGAGGGCTTCGACTATTGGATAGGCGGCGGCGCTTGCCCCGCGGCAGGCTGTTGCAGGCGCTGCGCTTCGTCCCGTTTCCGTTGTTCCTCGGCCAGCTTCTGCTGCTCTTCGGCGGCCTTCTGCTGCTGCCGCTGATCTTCCTTGAGCTGTGACAGCCGGGCTTTTTCCGCGCTCTCTTGCTGGCGCTGGTCCGCAGTGAGATGCCTGACCCGCTTTTTCTCAGCGCG
>JAYVQF010000268.1:0-4996 GCA_043777195.1 Thermoanaerobaculia bacterium | reverse complement strand
CGGGGGCGAGCAGGAATTCCGGGGCAAAGGTTTCCACCGCCGGATCGAGCTTCAGCGCGAGGCGCTTGAGAACATGGGCGTGGCGGATCTCCTCGCTGACATGGGCCAGCAGTTCCAGGGTGAACCCCGCGGCCGGCTGGCTTTTCAGGATCTTGCGCGCGCCGATATATTCCATCAGCGAGAGGGTGTTGACGAAACGGGCATGGCGCGCCGGTTCGGCGATCACCCGGTCAAGCAGCTCGGCGAAGCCGGGCGGCGGCGGGGGAATGACGGCGCCGACGGCGGCGGAAAATTGCATGGACATCGCGGCGATTTTACGGGTTGCGCCCGGTCGAACCGGGCGTTGCCCCGGCCCCGGCCCCGCTTCAATCTCCAAATATTTTCGCGGCGAATTGTTTCGAAGACACGGCCCCACTCTCGGTGATGAAGGCGGTGATGAGCGCGGCGGGGGTGACATCGAAGGCGGGATTGAAGATGTCCGCGCCCTTCGCCGCGGCGATTTCCCCGGCGGCGCGCTGTTCGATGGGAATGGCGCGTCCGGTTTTGCAGCGGCGATCCACCGTGCTCATCGGGGCGGCGACATAGAACGGCACCCCGTAATGCTTCGCCGCCAGCGCCAGTGGCAGGGTGCCGATCTTGTTGGCGGCGTCGCCATTGGCGGCGATGCGATCGGCGCCGACAATGACCGCGTCGATGCGGCCTGAGGCCATGAGGCTTGCGGCCATGCCGTCGGCCTGCACGGTGACGGGTATGTGGTCGCGTACGAGTTCCCAGGCGGTGAGGCGCGCCCCTTGCAGCAGCGGACGGGTTTCATCGGCGAAGAGCCGTTCCAGTTTTCCGCGCCGATGCAGCACCCGCACGACGCCGAGCGCGGTGCCGATGCCGCAGGTGGCGAGCGCCCCGGCGTTGCAGTGGGTGAGAAGGCGCAGCGGGCGCTTCGCGAGGCGGCCCAGAAGCTGTGCGCCGAAACGGCCGATGCGCGCGCAGGCTTCGCGATCTTCGCTTTCGATGCGCACCGCTTCGCGCTCCATCGCGCGAATGATTTGTGACGGGTTCTTCCCCGGATCGCAGTCCGTCAGAACCTTGTTCACCCGCGCCACCGCCCACGCCAGATTCGCCGCGGTGGGGCGGACCTCGGCGATTTTTGCGGCGGCGGCGGCAATCTTTTCACGCGCGTTTTTCGGATTGTTCGCCATGAATTCCCGCGCCGCCAGACAGAGCGCATAACCGCCCGCCGCGCCGATGAGCGGCGCACCGCGCACCGCGAGCGATTGGATGGCCCGAATGACGGCGCGATAATCGCAGGTCTCGATCCAGACCTCCCGCTGCGGCAATCGCCTCTGATCCAGCAGGCGCAGCACGCCGGATTGGTAATGAATGGGGACGAAGTTCATGGGAGGATCAAGGGCGACCTGAAATTTCACGGCGCTGAAAGCGGGCAATCAGGATCGCAAATCCCAGCACCGACAGCAAAACGCCGGCGATTATTAGCGGCACAGGCCAGAAATTTGTTGTTTTGTGGATTTCCTGAGGCTTCAAAGGGTTATAGATCACCGTTAAATTTTCGCCCGCCGTTCCGGTGCGGTTCTGCGCGAACAAGTCGGCCTGTGTCGCCTCCAGTCCAGCTACATAGTCACGCCCCGCAACACGATAGCGTAACCGCAATTGGTGAATCTCAAGATCATGCCGCCCGCTGTTGGTTTCATTAATAACGCGGGTGATCCGATCTTCCAAAATCGTCGCGGAAACCTTTGGCCATAGCCGCCGTTCTTCCAGTTTTTGAAAGCCCAGGATGCCTGACCAGGCCACAAACGCACCCGCGGCAATCAAGGCGATGGAGAGCAGAGTGAAACCCGTGCGTGCCAGAGAATTCATCGGGGTAAAGCTTAAACATATCTCAGGCGATTTTGTGATCTGATAATTCCACTTTTGAACGGCAAGCGCTTGGCAGAAGTCTTCAATCCCGACCCGGAGTCAGGGCGTCGCGCAGGATGGCGACAAATTCCGCTTCGGTGGTGGCCTGGCGGCGCGAGGCCAGCTCCAGCGCTGCGAGCCGGCGCTGGGCGGCGCGCAGACGGTTGAGCGACAGCGGCCGCGCGGCGGCGGCGATGCGCTGCGCGATGAAGGGCGGTTTGCGCATGAGCACGGCGAGATCAGCGGCCGGCGCGCTTTTGGCCAGCAGCAGGCTTCCGAGCGCCCCGGCGAGCGTGCTGAGAAGCGGCTGCGAATTCTCCCCCGCGTCCTGTTCAATGGCCAGCACTTTGAGTGCGGCGTCCCTTTCGCCCGCCTCAATCCGTCCGGAAAGTTCGTATTCACCGGATTCAGGGAACGCGACGAGCGCCAGCGCATCAGCCTCGCTCAGCCGCCCGTCCTCGCTCGCAAGCGCCAGCTTCCTGATTTCCCCGGCGATGAGCGCCAGCTCCCCGGCGCTGGCATCCACCACCGCGCGCAAGACCGAAGGCAGCAAGGACAGGCCGGATTCGCGCGCGAGCTCTGCGGCGAATGCGGGCAGCCGGTCGGCGTAGACGGGCGCGAAGTCCCAGCGTGAGATCGCCGGGGCGGAAAAAATCTTCGCGGTCAGCGCGCGCGCCTCGATGAAGCCGAGCGCCAGGGTGGCGCGGGAATTGGGCCGCTCCAGAACGGGTTCGGCGTATTCAGCGACCGCCCGGGCATCGCGATCTTTGAGCCCCAGTGCGAAAAGCAGGCGATGCGGGGTGAAGAGCGGGATTTCCCGCGCCTGATCGCAGAATTCCAACGCGTCGAAGCCGCCGTCGCCGGGACTCCAAAGCGCGCCATCTTCCCCGTTTCCCGCGCCTGCGGGGAACAGTTTCGCGCGCAATGCAGCCATCGCCCGCTCCTGAAAATAGCGGGGGCCGGTGAAAATATAGACGGCCGCCGGCGATGCCTTGTTTAGCGCATCCGCGAAATGGGCGGCAGTCGCCTTGTCGTGGCGGGGCACAGCGGCTCTATGGGGTCGTAAAGAAATTAAATGAACAGTCTGACCGCCGATTCATCCCGACTGGCTTCGTTGCTCGTCGCTTACATGCCTTCGGGCATGCGCGCTCCTCGCGCCTTGCCATTCGGGCGACTCGGCAGTCATCTTTGTTCATTTAATTTCTTTACGACCCCTAAGCCGGGACGGTGAATCCGCATGGCCACGATCGATCCCTCATCTTTAAGTCCGCGCGCCGTTTCGCGCCGTCTTTGGATTGCCGCGTTCATCACCCTGGCCGCCGCGCTGCTGGCCCCGCGCCTGGCCCGGAATTTATCGACTGATCTTTTCGATCTGTTGCCGCACGGGGCGCCCGCGGTGGATCAGATGCGCGATGCCGTGCGGGCGTTCGGCGGCGCCGATCGTGAATTGCTCGCCATTGCCTGGACGGCCCGGGACGGTGTCAGCACGGAGGAGCAGCGGGCGCGCGCCGGCGAAGTGGTTGACGCGCTGGCGGCGCAATTGCGGGCGCGGCCGGAAGTCGCTTCCGTGGCCGGTGATTTGCATCAGAGCGAGACGATGCTCCAGGGATTGGGTCCGGTTTATTTCATGTTGTTGCCGCCGGAACAACTACCGGAATTTCGCCGGCGGATTTCGCCGGAAGGAATGACCGCTTCGCTGCGGGCCGGCCGGGCACTTCTCAATGCCCCGGCCGGACCCTTGACCGCCGATTATTTTCGCCAGGATCCGCTCGGACTGGCCGCGCTCGTGCTGGCCGGTCAGCCGCTGCCGGGAAAAACCCGCGCCGACGCGTTGAATGGACTGCTGCTGGCGCCGGACGGACACCGCGCGCTTCTATTGGTTCGCGGCTCGCGCCCGCTCACCGATCTGTCCGCGGCAAAAGCGACGGGCCTGGCGCTGGATGCGGCCATTGAAGCGGCGAAAGCGGATGCCGGTCTGACCCCGGATGAAGGCTTCACGATTTCGCGGAGTGGCGGTTATTCCATCACGGCGCGCGATGAGATCATGATCCGTCATGACGCGGCCAGCGGCGCGACATTGACAACGCTACTCGTGTTGTTGGTGATGGGTCTGGTGACCCGCAGCCTGCGCGTTCCGTTTCTGTTGCTGCTCCCGTTGTTTGCGGCGACGCTGTGGCTGATTGCTCTTTTGGCGTTGAGCCCTTTCAAGTTGGGCTCGGCCGCGGCCGGCTGCGCGGGCATTCTGGTCGGACTGGGGAGCGATCTTGCGGTCGTTTATTACGCCCGGCTTCTAGCCCGTCAGAGTGCGGGCGACGCTCCGTCCACGGCCGCGTTCACGGCTTGGCGCGAGGGGCGGGGGGCTCTGTGGCTTTGCGCGTTGACCACGGCGGCGACTTTTGGCGCGCTGGCGCTCACCCGCTTTCCCGTTCTTCGCCAGATGGGAATTCTGGTGACGGCGGGAATTCTTCTCTCGGCCTTGGCGATTGACCAATTGCTTCCCTCGCTCTTGATCCGGTTTGCGCCCGCCGACGGTTTTCCACCGATGCGCAAACTCCCCATCGCGCGTCTTGCGGAAATTGGTGTGCAAAGATTTCGAATTACGGCTTGGTTTCTGGGCGGGATCGCTGCCGCGGCTTTTTGCGTCTTGGCGACCCAGCGGGCAGATTTTGACCTGACGGTGATGCATCGCGATTCGAATCCGGCAGTCGCGGAATTCGAGGCGCAGCTTGACGCCTTCGGCCTACCGCGCGAAGCCCAAGTTGCGGTGCTGCGCGGAGATTCTGCTGCGGCGCTGGCCACCCAATGCGCCGAGCTGTGGAATTCCGGATTGGCCATACAGTCCGCCGGTTTTTGCCGCTGGGTGCGCGGGCGAGCGCCACTTCCCGGCTTGGCCGACGGATTAGGCTTCGCCACACGAGATGCCACACGAGACGCCATAAACGACGCTGCCGCCAGATTCCGCGCGACTCTCCTGAGTGAAGGGTTCGACCCGGATGCCTTCGTCATCCCCTTGAAACTCCTGGAAACATTGCCCGCCTCCGCATCGGGACCGACCCCCGAGGACTTTGCGAAGAATCCCCTG
>JAYVQF010000267.1:0-5010 GCA_043777195.1 Thermoanaerobaculia bacterium | reverse complement strand
GCGCTGGTGAGCGCGGTGGCCATGGTGATGCCAGCGGAAGGGCCGTCCTTGGGAATGGCGCCCTCGGGCACATGGATGTGCAGGTCGGTGGTCTTGTTGAATTTGTCGTCAATGCCGAGCATCGCCGCGCGCGTGCGCACGCAGGTGAGCGCGGCTTTGGCCGACTCCTGCATGACATCGCCGAGCTGGCCGGTGATTTGCAGCAGCCCGCGCCCCTTGACCAGCGCGATTTCAATCTGCAACAGCTCGCCGCCCACTTCCGTCCAGGCCATGCCGTTGGCGGTGCCGACTTCCCCTTTGGTGAAGGCTTCCGGCGCCTTGTAGCGCGGCACCCCTAGGTAGGCATGCAATAAATCGGTGCCGATGATGGCGTCCTTCGGCTTTTCGTTGATGACCACCTGGCGCGCGATCTTGCGGCAGATGTTGCCGATCTCGCGCTCGAGGTTGCGCACGCCGGCTTCGCGGGTGTAGAACTCAATAACCCCTTGCAGCGTGTCGGAAGGCAGGGTGAAGGCGTGATCCTTGAGGCCGTTTTCCTCTTGCTGCTTAGGCACCAGGAATTTTTCGGCGATGGCCAGCTTTTCCAGCTTGGTATAACCCGACAGACGGATCACTTCCATGCGGTCGAGCAGCGGCGCGGGGATGGTGTGGGTGACATTGGCGGTGGCGATGAACATCACCTGCGACAGATCGTAATGGCAGTCGAGGTAATGATCCATGAAGGTGGAGTTCTGCTCGGGGTCGAGCACTTCCAAAAGCGCGGAAGTCGGGTCGCCGCGATAATCGCGCGAGACCTTGTCAATCTCGTCGAGCAGAAAAACCGGATTGACCGTGCCCGCGCGCCGCATCATCTGGATGATCTGGCCGGGGACGGCGCCGATGTAGGTACGGCGGTGGCCGCGGATCTCTGCTTCGTCGCGCACGCCGCCCAGCGACAGGCGCACGAATTCGCGGCCGGTGGCACGGGCAATGGACTTGGCGAGCGAGGTCTTGCCCACGCCGGGCGGCCCGGAGAAGCAAAGAATGGTGCCCTTGGTGTTCTTGGTGAGGGTGCGCACCGAAAGAAATTCGATGATGCGTTCCTTGATTTTTTCCAGGCCGTAATGATCTTCCGCCAGGATTTTTTCCGCGTGCGCGAGATCGCGGTTTTCCTTGGAGGCCTTGCCCCACGGCACATTGAGCAGCCATTCGATGTAGGTGCGGGCGACGGTGGATTCGGCGGAGACCGGCGGCATCATCTCCAGCCGCTTGAGTTCCTGCTCGGCCTTTTCCTTCGCCTCTTTCGGCATGCCCGATTCTTCCAGCTTTTTCTTCAACTCGTCGAGGTCGTTCTGCTTGTCCTCTCCGCGGCCGAGTTCCTTCTGGATGGCCCGGATTTTCTCGTTCAAATAATATTCTTTCTGCGCCTTCTCCATCTGCTTGCGCACTTCGTTGTTGATCTTCTTGTCCATCTCCAGTTTTTCAATCTCGCGGTCGAGGAGTTTTTCCACAACCCCGGCCCGTTCGCTGATGTCGGATATTTCCAAAAGCCGCTGGCGCTCCTCAGTCTTGAGCGGCAGCGCATAGGCCACCGAGTCCACATACTTGCTGGCGCCCGCGGCGGGCAGCACGGAAAGCGGCCGCTGATCCGAACCGCCCGACTGGTTCAGATCGCCGAATTTCAAATAGAGTTCGTTGATGCGGTCGAGGCGCACGCGCAGGCCGGCATCATCGCCCCCGGTTTCCTGGACACGCCGCACCAGCGCGATGGTGTAGCTGCCCTCATCCTGAAAATCAGCAGCGACGCCCCGTTCCAGCGCCTGCACCGAAATTTTCATCGACCCAGACGCCGTCGCCTGCGCCTGCAAGACGCGGCCGATGACCCCGTGGCGATGCAACTGTTCCACCCCCGGCTCATCAATCGCCGGATCTTTCTGACAGAGCAGGAACACCAGCTTGCCCGCCTTGCCGGCGGCATCAACGGCTTTGAGGCTGCGGGTGCGGCCAACCAAGAAGGGGCGCACGGCGTCGGGCAGGATCACCAGATCGCGCAGCGGGATGAGGGGCAAAGTTTCAAGATTTTGGGCGTCGGTTTCCAGGGTCATGGGATTACCTCAAGGCAATTTTACCCGGCGGGGGGCTTCCGCGTATGGGGCCCGCCAGCGACTGCCACTTGATATTAACCCGCGATGCCCGGCTTCATTCGATCCGGGCGAAAGAATTCTTTACATAATGCCATCAAAATCCTGAAGCAGGCACATCCCGAAATTTCCTGAAATTATTATATGAGACCCCATGATCCACGAGCGACTGCGCGGTGCGCATTGCGCGGATGCTCGCGAAACTGGCTGGGCCACCTCAGAGAGGGGGCAGACTCCCAGCTAACTCCGTGTTACATCGTGGTTGCTTTTTACGAGTAGAAAGAGGATCATTTAGCGGTGAATATTGCTGCGTGTCAACCAGAATCGAGTCGGTAAATGAAAAAATGGAAGCGATTCTTCGTGCTGTTTCTATCGCTCGTTGCCGTCAACGCCGTGACGTGGACCATTGTCGAAAAAAACTATCACAATAATATTTATCCTGTCGATGGCGACTCGATCAGCATTCCATTATTCTTGACAATATTCTATTCGATAGTAGTATCGTTTTTATTCGTTGCGATCAGCTTGTTGCCCACTGCCAAGTTTTTCAAGCGAATTTGTTCGCGCGGGCGATTCTGGCGCTGTGGCATGGGCACACTTTTGTTCGCACTTTATCTGGTTGCGATGTTATTCGCAATCGGTGGCGCGGGATATTGGTCTGACCCTAATCACTATTGGATCGCCCTTTTATATCTGTTTTTATTCTTAGAACTCGTAATATTTTTAGTTCTTGACATGAAAGACTTGTGCGTTCTCAATCCTCTCGATGAAGTTTCTCCGCATTCGCCTGATCATTAAAGGGGAAGGCTCCGGGGGTCGAGAAATCGTCACATGGGCATGATAAGGTCGACAAATGTAAACATTTGCACATCATGGCGCGCGAGGAGAGACGCGACATGTCGCGTCTCTACGAAGAACCGGCGCGCGGGACGGCGCACCCTCGCAATGACAACGGTGACGAGCGCCATTCATAACCTCGCCCCCTGAAGGGGGCGAGGGATAAGAGTGCGCGCAGGCAAGTAATGGGGTCGCGTCTATAATCTATAATTCGAGTCATAGCCCGGTCTCGATATTATTTAGCTTTGCTTCGCAAACAGGATTGGATTTCGACTTCCACGCCCCTGCGAGCGAGAGCAGGCGCGCGGTCATCGGGTTTTTTCTATCGAACCCGACCGCCCCTCACCCCATGCAGGCGCTTGAAATCATTCACGGTGCGTCATCTCGCACCCCCTCACCCGGCTCGCCTCCGGCGAGTCCGCCCTCTCCCCCGCAGACGGGGGAGAGGGGATACGCAGCGCGCTGGCTTCGTTGTCATTGAGGTCCCACCGGGTATACCCCGATCGATTCAGGGCGGCCTCCATCTTCCCCTTTCCAACTGAGGCTTCGACACCGGCTTGAATGATGTCTATAATTGAGTCATGCAAGCCGACCTGAACCGCATCACGATGGATCCCGCCGTCATGGGTGGGAAACCCTGCATTCGCGGCCAGCGGGTCACTGTGGGCACGCTGGTGGGGCTGGTGGCGGCGGGCCGTTCCATTCCGGAAATCCTCGCCCTCTATCCTTACATTGAAGAGGCGGATGTCCGGGCCGCGCTCTCCTATGCGGCCTGGCGCTCGGAAGAATTTGATGTGCCGCTACCCAAGTGAAAATCCTGGTGGATATGAACCTCTCACCCGCCTGGGTGGAGGCGTTGAACGCGTCGGGACACGAAGCCGTGCATTGGTCAAAAATCGGCGATCCTTGTGCCACGGATGAAGCCCTGATGAGTTGGGCGCGCACCAGCGGATGCGTCGTTTTCACCCATGATCTTGATTTTGGCGGACTGCTGGCCGCCACCCGATCCGGCGCGCCGAGCGTGTTGCAGGTGCGCACCCAAGATGTGACCGTCGAGGTGCTGGGGCCGACCGTGATCCGTGCACTGTGGCAGTACCGAGAGTACCTTGAAGCCGGGGCGCTGGTCACGGTGGATGAAAGCCGCATCCGAGCCCGCATCTTGCCGTTGAAGTAAAGCATTACTGGGATCGTGAATCTTGCAGGCAGGGCGGATTGCACCATCGTCGCCCCAACGACACACCTCCCCTTACGAGATCACAATCAAGTCTGTGAACGGATAATTGACCGACTGGACACCATGAAATCGCCATGACCCTCTGCACAACGCCTTGATTTCGCGCGCTCCCGCGCGCGACCCTCTTTAGAGGGCGAGGGGGACAGAGCGTGCAATTAGCATTTAGGGTCGCGAATGGGATCAGGAAGCGACGCCCCGCCGTTTCCGCCATTGTAAAATTGAACCATGACCCTTAACCCCCAACCTCCGCTGCAACCGACGGAGACCGCGGTCGGGACAAAATCCCTTGCGGACGCCGCGGTCGAATTCCTGCGCCTGGCTGTTGCGGGCAAAGTGAGCGAGGCCTACGGGAGTTACGCGGCGCCAGATTTCCGCCACCACAATCCCTGGTTCCGCGGTGATGCGAAATCGCTCGCGGAGGGCATGGCGGACAATGCGGCCAAGAACCCCGGCAAGGCGCTTGAGGTGCTGCGCACACTCGCGGAGGGGGACTTGGTCGCGGTGCACTGCCGCGTGCGCATGAAAGCGGAGAGCCCCTGGATCGCCTTGATCCATATCTTCCGCTTCGAAAACGGCCGCATCGTTGAACTTTGGGATGTCAGTCAGGCGCCGCCCGACGACTCACCGAATGAGTACGGCATGTTCTGATTTCTAACCGGTCACGATCGCGTCGCCGGTCTTGATGACCCCTTCGCTGACGATGTCGCAGCGCAGGCCGCCGCGATGGACGAGGGCGAGTTTTGAGCGGGGCTCGTGGAGCAGTTCACCCAGATAGGTGCAGGGTTCGCACAGCCGGGTGCCGCGCAGGCGGGCGGTGCC
>JAYVQF010000266.1:0-5025 GCA_043777195.1 Thermoanaerobaculia bacterium | reverse complement strand
GACCGTTGGCCCGGACAGGCGCAAAGGGATCACCATCCTGCTCGCTGAAGACGAGGGGGCACTTAGAATGCTAGCGGAAAAGGTGTTGAGCCAGGCGGGTTACCGGGTGCTGGCCGCCCCAGACGGCGCCTCCGCTCTGCGCCTGCTTACCGACTCCGGCGAAGCGATCACGCTGCTCCTCAGCGATGTTGTAATGCCCGGCATGAGCGGTCCGGAGCTGGCCGGGCAGGCGCGCGGGTTGCGTCCCGGGCTCCCTATTCTCTACATGTCCGGCTACAACGACGACGAAATACTGAAGCACGGCATCACCAGCGACAGCATCGGTTTCCTGCAGAAGCCCTACACCCCCAGACAATTGCTTGAGGCGATCGAGCGGATGTTGCCGAAGTAAAGCCCGTCCGCGGCGGCGAGCGCTTTATCTGGCGAGTGCCGTTGAAATAGCCTCCCCGGAAATTCGCTCGTGGAGTTCGTCATGGAATAAAATTCAGTTCGCTCCCGCAGCGGCGGGACGCTATGCCCGCCGGCAAATAAAAACGGGGGGCCGAAGCCCCCCGTCGTGCGCTGCATTTGCGGCCCGTTCAGATCATGAACCCGGCGCGCAAAGCCTGATTAGTTTATGGCGCACAGATGGCGTAGACAGATACCGCCGACAGGATGCCGCTTCCTCCGATCGCCCGCCATCCGGTGGGCGTTTCACCCACCCCAGCCACGGTGCCGAGGGCATTCAAGGGCGCGGAGGTGGTGACCAGATCGGAAGATGCACCGCCACCCAATGCCCGCTGTCCCGAGGCGCACTGCACATCCACCGTGACACCCATTCCGGTTGCGGAAGCCGTGGAAACCGCCACAGTCGCCGTACCGCTGGGACCCGTCGCGCCGGTCGCACCCGCAGCGCCCGTCAGACCCTGGATTCCCTGCGGTCCCATCGGGCCGACCGCGCCATCAAGACCATTTGCGCCGGCAGGACCCACGGGGCCAACCGCACCCGTCGCGCCAGTGGCGCCTATTGCGCCAGTCGCACCGGTGGCACCAGTCAGACCTTGGATTCCCTGCGGGCCAGCAGGGCCCACAGCACCATCAAGACCGTTCGCCCCGGCGGGGCCGACAGCACCCGTCGCGCCGGTGGCGCCTATTGCGCCGGTCGCACCGGTGGCACCCGTCAGACCCTGGATTCCCTGCGGTCCCATCGGGCCGACCGCGCCATCAAGACCATTTGCGCCGGCAGGGCCCACGGGGCCAACCGCACCCGTCGCGCCAGTGGCGCCTATTGCGCCAGTCGCACCGGTGGCACCAGTCAGACCCTGGATTCCCTGCGGTCCTGTCGGACCGGCAGGCCCCGGAGCTCCCGCCGCCGACACACAGGTCGGCACGCCCGTGGCGCTCAGATCCGCGATCGCCTGGCCCACTGGACAGGCGATGCTGAGCCGGCGCTGCCAGTTCGCCGCAGTCACGCCGCCCAGTGACAGGGCATTGAGCGCGGTCGCGGCGTTAGCCGACTGCATCGCGTAGGCATTGGCGGTAATAGTCTGCCGGGGGGTGAGAACTTCGCTGTTGACCGAGATCTCCAGATATCGAGAAGTACCGGCCGTGAAGAGGGTATCGTTAATGGCAACTCCATTTCCACCCAGGATGACTGAGAAGAGACCGTTTGACACTACGATCGGGATCGTGCCCGTTGCAGGTTCGGCCCACAAGGGAACGCCCCCGACAATGGTGTCGTAGATCGCGAACTGCATGTTGACCGTCGCATTGACCGGGGCGCCGACATTATTGTTCAGACGCCCCTGATAGGTGAGTTGACTGGGAACGGATTGCGCCCGCGTGGCGATGCCCAGAAAGAGCAGCGCCGCGCCGAGAGCGAATGGGTGGAAGCGGGTTGAAATCATGATTGAATACTCCTTAAGATGTTTGTTGATTGAGGTGTGCGGCGAATGCGCGATTTACTGAATGAGGTAACAGACCAGCGTCTCGCCGGGGGCGGACGGGTCGAGATACGAGGATTGCACCTGGGTCGCGACAGGGGAGACGCCGACCATTGCGCAATTTGTGGCGCGGAATACGGTGAAATTCGGACCTGTTCCGCTCCAGTCGAGGCGCACCGTAGGGCTTGGGGTTAACATCAGGCGCACGCCCAGCAGCATGGGCACCTGACCGATGCCGAGATAGGAAAGCGGTCCGCCTTGGAATAGGTAACTCGCACTGGATGACGCGCCGATTGGTCCGGCATGACCCAGCACACTGTCCACGCGGTACGAGGCGGAACCGCTCCCCTCGGCTGCCGCCGCAGAGGACGCGGAGTCGAGGCTGAAGCTGGCCGAGGTTGCGCTCTGCGCCCGGAGGCCGCCGGAAAGCAGGAAAACTGTGATGAACATCGCTAAGGTTCTGATCATGAAATGACTCCTTGTAGATAGGGTGGATGAATGGGTTCAGCCTGTTCAATGCAAATCCGATGCCCGCCGTTTGCGCAAAAACAGGCGGCTTTTTGTCGCAAAATTGAACAACTCTCCGATCAACTGCGCCAAATTGCGTCAGTCTGAAACAGCGCGCACAACCCCGCACGATTCAGGTGAGGCCCTGCGCGTTGATCATTCCATCGTATCCATCTGGCGTGATGTCAGGGCGCTCCAGCCACTACAGACGGGCATACAGCTGCCGCTCCATCGCCTCAGTCTCTCGGCGACGCAGCGAATCAAAGCAGGGTGAGCTTGCAGCGCGGGAATAGGTCTCAGTCCCGGGGGACGCTGCGCAATCGTGACGCATGCGCCCCGGCAGTTTCACGGTTCAAACCATGATGCAGCATTAATTGCGTGGTGAGATAGTTAAGCGGCGCTGCCTGAATCAAGCTTCGGCATTCCTCACAAGTCTCATGTAGTCCGCAAAAACACGGATCTGCGCATTTCAATTGACGCTATTCGGTTTGAGCGCCGGTTTTCAGGCCACCGCCAAGAGAAGCCCCGGCGAATCGCGCCCACAAATTCCAAGCGCGGGAACTCCATCGTAATAATGAAACACTGACGCCAGTTTATGAATGGCGCCAGACGGATTAGTCTTCCTCATGCAACAGCCGGTCGCTGCTGGCGTCGAGAGGAATGAAAGTCGCGGGCGAATCGTCGTATTCGTCTTGGCGTATCATTAGGATGAGGCCGGAGAGGTGGACGGGGTGGGTGTTGAAATCGTACATGGCGAAACTCCTGCAATATGAAGTGCAAGGGGCGTGCCATTAATTTTCATACCGAATTGGGGAAAACCGTCGCACTTTGAGTCACTCCGAACAAGGGAGTGTTCCGCGCTGGCACTGTTTGCCCATTGCGAATCGATACAGTAGCCGCCCCTTAAATATTCATCTTGAAAAATCCAACACTTTTTCATACGGCGGCGGATTGAAGGGCTTCATTAGACTTGTTGCGCCCGGCAGGCCGTTCGCGAGAGCGAACGGAGTCGGAATTATGCAGTCACCCCTTTGATTCGGGTTTGCCCGAGGCCTGCCGGGGCAGGACACAAACCCGCTCGCAAGCGCGCAGTCACACCCGCAGATTCTGCACGCTCACGCGTGCAGCATGGAATGGGGCCCCACGAACCGCGGGTCGCAGGAGGTATGCCGGCACATTGCTGAATTTACGGGTTCTAGACTTGGTGCGCCCGGCAGGCCGTTTGCGGGAGCGAACGGAATCAGAACGGCGAAGCCCGCCACGGTGGGTCGAGTCCTGCCGCAAGCCGGTGGGTAAAAGCCAGCGCATGAACATCGCACTGCGGTCAGATCATTTGGTGCGCCCGGCAGGACTCGAACCTGCGGCGCTTCGCGCTCGCAGGAACCTGATTTCTTTCAGGGGGAATCCCCCTTGCTCCCTGGGATTTTGCGGTGCAAAATCCGGTCGCACCCCCTGCGTTTCGTCTACCCCATGGAATGGGGCCCCACGAACCGCGGGTCGCAGGAGGTATGCCGGCACATTGCTGAATTTACGGGTTCTAGACTTTGGTGCGCCCGGCAGGACTCGAACCTGCGACCCTCAGCTTCGGAGGCTGATGCTCTAATCCACTGAGCTACGGGCGCTTTGAAGAGGTAAATTTCATTCTAAACGAAATAGTGATGACCGCCGGCATGGATCGGATTGCCATGCCTTGGAAGCGGACGGGAATTATAAGCGAGAAGAGATCCGCCCTTGCGTCCGCCCTTGCGTGATCCGGCTATATCCTGTAGAATTCGCGTCCCTGTAAATCCTCGCTCCCGTTCGGTGGATGAAAATCCCTGGACAACGGGGGCTGTTTCTACGGAAATATCCACAAGGAGCTCATCATGAGCACGACAAGCGATCTCACGCAGACGCTGAAGCACTATGAATCGGTGGTGGTTTTCATCCCCTCGCTGGGCGATGAGGCCGTCAAGCTCGAACTCGGCAAGATGATCGCTGACATCGAGGGCAAATTCGCGGGCAAGGTCACGCACAATGAAGTGTGGGGCAAGAAGACCCTCGGCTATCCCATCAAGAAGGCCAAAGAGGGCATCTACGCTTTTGTGCAGTATGAAACGGTGCACGGCAAAGTGGTGGACGGCCTCGAACTCAAGCTGCGCATCAACGAAACCGTGCTGCGCTTCCTGACCGTCAACCGCGAGACCGAGCTCAAGCGCATGAAAAAAGGCGAGAAAGAGATCGCGCGCAAGCTCAAGAAGCACCCGGCTCTGGCCGCGACTTCCGCCGCATCGCCCGCCGCCACCCCCACCGCAACTCCTGCAGTGGCTGCTTCCTCCACACCGACTTCCAGCGAAGCCCCGACCGTCGCGCTCTCCACAACGGCGTCCGCGAACGGTTGATTTTTTAATTCAAGGTTTACATCATGACTTCATCTTTCTCCTCCCGATCCCCCCGCTCCGGCAGTTCCAGCGGCTCCGGCAGTTCCGGTGGCCGCGATGGCGGCCGTGATGGCGGACGCGACCGCAAGCCCGGCGGCAGCCGCGGCGGCTTCGCCAAAGTGCGCAAGTTCTGCCGCTTCTGCAAAGACACCGTCGCCCACATTGATTACAAGAAT
>JAYVQF010000265.1:0-19743 GCA_043777195.1 Thermoanaerobaculia bacterium | reverse complement strand
CCGATTAACGAAATCATCCGGCGCAGCCGGATCACCACCGTCCGAAGATGGTGCGGCCTGGCGGCCGGGTTTTTGTTGATCGGGCACGGCATGCCGTGCCCCTACCAGAGCCTGCGCGCCGGCATCGTCTCCCAACAATTTCCCGACTGTATTCTTGACGATGTAATCCACGATGTATTTCGGCGTGTAATAGACGCCCCCCGCCTTCTTGACCTCGGGCTTCTCGTCGATGATCACCCGCTGCGGGGTGAGGCGGATCACCTTGCCCAGGAATTGCTCATAGACCTGGCCGAGGATTTCCACGGGCAGGATCGAGTATTCGAAGTCGCTCTTGGGGTAATAAAGCTCGGAAATGATCTCCTTGAGCGTCTTGTCGTCGATGGTGAGCGTGAGGGTGAAGTTGTCGGGAGGCTCGGCGCGCTCCTTCTCTTTGCTGAAATGGAACAGGCCGGAGTTGTATTTCTCATCGGCACGGCGGAATACCTCGCACAAGCGCGAGTAGACCCTCACGCCGTTAAGCAGAGTCTGCAGGCTGGTGCCCGCAGGCTCGATGCCGCGCCCCTCGCAGATGCGCAGGAAGATGATCCGATCAATGGTTTTCTGCACCGCTTCGGTCAACTCGCCCACGCTCAGGTGGTTCTGGTTCGCATAGATGTTCTTGGCAAGCTTTTCCCGCCATTGCTCCATCTGGTCGAGGAATGCCTCGTCCACCGTAGCGGTTCCCTTCTTTTTACCCCCCTCAGCGTATTTGTCGAAGGAGCCCTTGTAGATCGCATCTTTGGAGAAGACCGAGGCGATCTCGTCCCACCGTTTTTCATACTCGGTGTATTTGATGAGGAGGATGCGCGCGGTGGAGGCTTTGTCTCCCTCCTTCGGGCGGACGCGGGTGTCGTAAACCGCGAATTCCTCGAAATCGGTCAGGATGGACAAGGACAACCGGGCCGACCAGGCGTAGCGGCGCAACTGGAAGGCGGGCGCAGGGTCGCTCTCAATGTTGACGGCAGGCTTCTTGGCCTCAACGAAAAATTTCCGCTGGCCGCCTACACGGAAGGAGTAATCCGGCGCCTTGGTCGAGTCGCCGACCTTGATGGCGTCCTCGTGTATGACATCCTTGTAGACCTCCGAATTGCCCTCCCGGTTCAGGATGTCCCACTTTAGCGCCTCGAAGAAGGGGTTGAGGAACTCGTTGCGCAGCGAGGTTTCGTTGTAGGACGGGGACTTGCATTCGTCCAGTTTGCGGGAGAACTTCGCAACGAGGTCGAGAACTTCCTTCGGGGCGGTCATTGCCAGCCATTTTAGAGGGTGTCGAAGGCGAAGGTCGGAGCGGCGCGGCTCTCCTCAGACCACACGCCAAAGGCCTTTGGGTGTCACTGGACGAAGTTTGGGTGATGCGGAATGAAGTTTGGGTGCTGCGGAATGAGTTTCGGGTGTTGCGGAATGAAGTTTGGGTGTTGCGGAATGAGTTTCGGGTGTTGCGGAACGAAGTTTGGGTGTTGCGGAATGAAGTTTGAGTGTTGCGGAACGAAGTTTGGGTGTCGCTGAACGAAGTTTGGGTCTTACCGGACGATCTTTGGGTGTCACCGGACGCTGTTGAAGACTCCTTCGGTGATTTCTGGATGTCTTCCAGCGAGATTTGGGACTCCTTCGGCGATGTTTGGGTGTCCTTCGGTGAAGTTGAAGACTCCTTCGGTAATCTTCGGGCGTCGTTTGCTGAAGTTTGACACTCGTTCGGTCATTGTGGCCGCAACAAGACAAGGGGATCGCTGAAGAATGTCAAAAATGGTGGCGCATTCGTAAACGCTGCCTTGCGCGATAACGAAATACGGGGCACGGCCGCCGCCTCTCTCTATAATCCCCTCCCTATGCCCGCCTATCAATATATTTACACGATGCAGGGGTTGACCAAGGTTTACCCCCCGAACAAGACCGTCCTCAAGGACATCTGGCTCTCGTTTTTGCCCGGCGCGAAGATCGGCGTGCTTGGCCTTAATGGCGCCGGCAAGTCCTCGCTGCTGAAAGTCATGGCGGGCGAGATCACCGAATTCGGCGGCGAAGCGAAGCCGGCAGACGGCATCAAGGTGGGCTTTCTCTCACAGGAGCCGCGCCTCAATCCGGCCAAGACGGTGCTGGAGAATGTCGAGGAGGGCGTCGCGGAGATCAAGGCGCTCTTGAAGCGCTACGACGAAATCAACGAAAAATTCGCCGAGCCGATGGATGACAAGGCAATGGACAAACTTCTCGCCGAGCAGGCGAAGGTGCAGGACGGGATTGACGCGACCAATGCGTGGGAACTGGATCACACCCTGGAAATCGCCATGGACGCGCTGCGCTGCCCGCCGGGCGACGCCGATGTGACGAAATTGTCCGGCGGTGAAAAGCGGCGCGTGGCGCTCTGCCGCCTGCTGCTCGCGCGCCCCGATCTGCTGCTGCTCGATGAACCGACCAACCATCTCGACGCCGAATCGGTGGCCTGGCTGGAACGGTTCCTCAAGGAATACGCCGGCACCGTCGTCGCCGTCACCCACGATCGTTATTTTCTCGACAATGTGGCGGGATGGATTCTCGAACTTGATCGCGGCATGGGCATTCCCTGGCAGGGCAATTATTCGTCGTGGCTCAAGCAGAAGGACGAGCGGCTGGGCCAGGAGTCGCGCGAAAACGATTCCCGCCGCCGCACCCTGCAGCGCGAACTCGACTGGATCGGCCTCACCCCGAAAGCCCGCCAGGCGAAAGGCAAGGCGCGCCTCAATCAATACGAACAATTGCTGGCCGAGGACGCAGCTTTTGAAGAGCGCAGCGAAACCACCGACTTGCACATTCCATCGGGGCCGCGCCTGGGCGATTCCGTCATCGAAGCCGTGAATCTCAACAAGGGCTACGGCGAACAGTTATTGATTGACGGCTTGAATTTCAAACTACCGCCCGCCGGCATCGTCGGCATCATCGGCCCCAACGGCGCGGGCAAAACCACGCTCTTCCGCATGATCATGGGGCTGGAAAAGCCCGACGGCGGCCAGCTCAAGGTCGGCGAGACGGTGAAGCTCGCCTATGTGGATCAGAGCCGGGACGACCTCGATCCCGAGGCGCAGGTGTGGGCTGCAATCTCCGACGGTCTCGACCGCGTCATCGTCGGCAAGCACGACATGCCGGCGCGCGCATACGCGGGCCAGTTCAACTTCAAGGGCGCAGACCAGCAGAAGCTGGTGAAGAACCTTTCCGGGGGCGAGCGCAACCGCGTCCACCTCGCGCGCACCCTCAAGGCGGGCGGCAATGTGCTGCTCCTCGACGAACCGACTAACGATCTCGACATTGACACCCTGCGCGCCCTCGAAACCGCCCTCGGCGACTTCGCCGGCTGCGCCGTGATCATCTCCCACGACCGCTGGTTCCTCGACCGCATCGCGACTCACATCCTCGCGTTCGAGGGGGAATCGAAAGTCGTCTGGTTCGAAGGCAACTACCAGGATTACGAAGTGGATCGGAAGAAAAGACTGGGCGCTGCGGCCGATCAGCCCCACCGGATCAAATACAAGAAATTTTCAAAACATTAATTGGGGCGTCATCGCTCTGACCGCGGGCATCGCGGTGGCATTTAATTGGAAATACACACGCTTGACGAACCCTCTCTCGAATTATAAAACCCGAATGGGGAGAATGATGGTCTGGATGCCGTCGAATTGCAGGCGGCGCTGGATGGCGAAGGGGGTTTCGTTGTGCAGGAAGCGGTGGTACCAGCGTTCGCGGCGGAAGATGAGTTTGCCGGCGAAGAAGATGGCGCGCGGGTGCTCAAACGCGATCTTTCTGCACATTTCCTGCACGGTTTGCACGATTTCGTGATCGATGGCCATGCGCGATTCGGCGTTGAGGCCATGCGCGCGGCACCAGGTGACATATTTGTCCAGGTTGGTTTGCGTCTGCGCCTCCAGCCGGTGAATCTCCTCAACGCCCTTGAAATTTCCGGAGTCCACGACGCCCACCGAAACAAATATGTAGTTCTTGAAATAATTGGGGAAAAGTTTCTGGATTGAGAGAATCTGGTGGAGGCCGAATCCGGAAAAGCCGCCCACGGTGATCACGGCAGTAGGCGCCATTCGTTCGATGGGTCGCGGCTCAAGCGGCGCGCGATCCGGCATTGGCGTGGCCGTGAGGATGTCATCCAGCCGCTTGAGTTCGCCATTCACGCGTTTGTAATGGCGGCGCACCAGAAAACAGCCGGCGATGACCGTGCCGGTCACCCCGATGGTCACATAGCCGCCGTCGTGGAATTTTTCGATCAGAATGATGGTCAGGATGCTCAGGCACATGATCAAGCCGGTGCCATGGATGGCGAGCAGGCTTTTCCATTTGGGTTCTTTTTTACGATCGGTGATCCAGTGGCGCGCCATTCCCAGCTCTGTCAACGAAAAAGTGATGAACACATTGATCGAGTACATCGTGATCAGCATGGTGATGTTGCCCTTGGTGTACAGCAACACGCCGGCGGCGGCTGCACCCATGAGGTAAACACCGTTGTGGGTGACCAGTTTGTCCGACAGCTGCGCGAAGCGGTGGGGCATCCAGGAATCCACCGCCATGTTGGCGAGCACACGCGGGCCGTCGAGAAATCCGGTCTGCGCGGCGACGAATAGCAGCAAGGCGGAGGCGGTCAGCGTGAGTATGACCAGCGCTTTGCCGATCGCAAAACTGCCGAGATGCCAGTTGCCATACAGGTTTTCCAGCAGGACTGCGTTCATCGTCTTGATACGATCGGCATCGGGCACGGAATGGGTCAGCAGGTAACTGAAAAGAATGCCACCCGCAGTGACGGCAAGCGAGACCGCCATCAGCAGCATGGTGCGTTTACCGGTCTTGACGCGCGGCTCCCGCAACATCGAGACGCCGTTGGAAACTGCCTCGATGCCGGTGTAGGTGCCGCCGCCCATCGAATAAGCCCGCATCAGAATGAAGGCCACCGGAAAAAATCCCAGCGAGCTGATGTTGCCGTGTATTTCTGTGCTGGCGGTCGAGAAAACCCCCGGCAGATCGGTCAAGTGGCTGGCGAAAGCGTACACCAGCATGGCGGCGTGGGTCACGATGAAAACGATAAAAATCGGCGCGAGAAAGGTCACGGATTCTTTCACGCCGCGCAGATTCAGCACCACCAGGAACGCCAATACCAAAAACTCAATCCACAGTTTTCCCGACAACCCAGCATGATTCAACTGCGCAGCGGAGGCAGGCAGATAGGACCAGATCGCATCGCAGGCGCCGGCCACGGAAGTCGTAATTGTCAGGACATAATCCACGAGGAGGGCGCAGCCGGAAACCACCCCGACCTTTTTGCCAAGCAGTTTTGTGGCGACCAAGTATCCGCCGCCGCCGCCGGGGAAATGTTCAATCAGGTTGGAGTAGGCGATGGAGATAACGGCGACTGTGAGGGTGGTCATCACCACCAGCAGGATCGCCAGATGCGCGAAATTCGGGCCGTGTTCGAGCAGCGCACGATAGGCCTCGTCAGGGCCGTAGGCTGACGAAGACAAGCCGTCGGCACCCAGCCCGACCCAGGCCAGGAAGGCGACCAGCGAAACATTATGAAAAACCTCGGGGTCGGTGACTTCGCGGGGTTTTCCGAGAATGAGGTTGCGTAGTTTTGTAATCATGCGAAGAGCGCTGATATTTAAGCGGATTCGGCGGAGGGATGCTGGCCCCGCTTATTCCCCCATCCCGCCGCGATGGCCTGATTGCAGGCCGCCGCGAGGGCAAGAAAACTGTCCGCCCTGAGCGACGCGCCGCCCACGAGAAAGCCGTCGCAGGCGGCGCCCGTGATCAGGCTGGCGAGGTTCCCGGGCGTGACCGAGCCGCCATATAAAACCGGAAAGGAACGATCCAGCAGCCGCCGGGCTTCCCCGCGAATGAATTCGTGCACCGCCGCGGCCTGCTGCGGCGTCGCGGCGATGCCGGTGCCAATCGCCCAGACCGGTTCGTAGGCCAGAAGTGGCGCGGCGCCGCTGGGAACGGACAGGCCGGCCAGCGCGGCCTTGAGCTGCGCACCGATCACGCCTTCAATGTTTCCCGCTTCCCGTTCCGCCAGGGTTTCCCCCACGCAGATCACCGGATTCATGCCGCGGCCCAGCAGATAGTCAATCTTTTGCCGGATGAACGCATCGGATTCACCCAGGATTTTGCGCCGTTCGCTATGGCCGGCGAAAACCCAGCGCACCGAAAATTCTTCCAGCTGCTCACCGCCAATCTCCCCGGTGAAAGCGCCCTGATCCCCCGGATAGATGTTCTGCGCCGCCAATTCGATGTCGCCGGCCAGCGTCCCCGCGACCGCCTCCAGCGAAGTGAAGGGAGGCGCCACGATCACCCGCAGCCCCGGCCGGATGGCGGGGCCCAGCGCCGCCGCCAGCTCCCGCGCCTGCGCGGCAGTGAGGTTCATTTTCCAGTTGGCGATGAGGTATTTCATCAGATTTTAACCGCCAAGTACGCCAAGCACGCCAAGAAGCTCGAATGACAACTCATTGTGAGAATATCAACCTTCGGACACCGTCGCGCAGGCGGTGAGTATTGAAGTTGATGAGTAAACCGAGATGAAGTTTAGTGGCTTTGAGGTAAGCGAGCAGTTGTGCTTCATGAACAGCCGTGAAGCCCTCAATCGCCTTGATCTCAATGACAAGCCGTTGATCGACCAGAAAATCAAGTCGATATTGCCCCACACAGCCGCCCTTGTAACAGATTTCCATTCCCACTTGGCGGGCAAATGGGATTGCTAACAGATCCAATTCAACTGCAAGAGCCTCTTCATAAATTGACTCCAGAAATCCCGGGCCAAGATGGCGGTGAACCTCTATTGCCGCGCCAATTACCCTCCGCGCGAGCATGTCCAATTCAACACTGGGTTCGTGTATTGTCATCATCACTGGTTCAGACATCTTGATCAACCTTGGCGGTTTTGGCGGTCTTGGCGGTTAATTCTTGTCCGACAGCGCCTCGATGCCGGGCAAGGTGCCTTCGCTGAGGAGTTCGAGCGATGCGCCGCCGCCGGTGGAGATGTGGGTCATTTTGTCCGCAAGTCCGGCGCCGTTGACCGCCGAAACCGAATCGCCGCCGCCCACCACCGTGGTTCCCTTGACTGCCGCCATCGCCTCGGCGATCGCAGTGGTGCCGTGGGAAAAAAGTGGGTTTTCAAAAACGCCCATCGGGCCGTTCCACAGGACGATCCGCGCCGTGCGGATGACCGCCTCAAAATCAGCGATGGTTTTCGGGCCAATGTCAAAAGCGGTCAATCCGTCCGGAATGTCCGCGCCCTTCACCGGCTCGCAGAACATGGCATCACTCTGCTGCGCCCCCAGATGATCCACCGGCAGATGCACGGGCTTTCCCGCCGCCTTCATTTGTTCCATGAACCGTTCACACCACGGCAGCTTTCCGGCGTCCAGCAGGGAATCTCCGATGGTGTTTCCCTTGGCGCGCAAAAATGTGTAGGCCATGCCGCCGCCGATGATGAAGGTGTCCACTTTCGACGCCAGCTTTTCCATGACGGGAATCTTGTCCTTCACCTTGGAGCCGCCCAGGATCACCACGAAGGGATGCACAGGATTGTCCACCATATCCTTCAGGTATTTGATCTCTTTTTCAAGCAACAACCCCGCGGCGCCGTTATGCAGCAGCCCGGGGACGCCGGTGATGGAGGCATGGGCGCGATGCGAAGCGCCAAACGCGTCATTGACATACAGGTCAGCCAGCAGGGACAGCGAGCGCGCGAATGATGGTGTGTTTTTTTCTTCCTCCGGATGGAAGCGCAGGTTTTCCAAAAGGAGAATCCCGCCAGGCTTCAGCTCGCGGCTCATGGCTTCGATTTCATCTCCGACGCAGTCGGGCGCCATGACCACCCGGCCGCGCTTCCATAATGACTGGAGATGGCCGGCCACCGGCGCGAGCGAATATTTCGCCTCGCGACTCCCGTGCGGCCGCCCCAGATGCGAGGCGACGACGAGGATTGCGCCATGATCCGCCAGCCATTCCAGGGTCGGGAGCGCGGCGGTGATGCGATTGTCGTCCGCAACCCGTCCATCCTTCAGGGGGACATTGAAATCCACCCGGACGAAAACCCGTTTGCCGTCCGGCTGCAGATCCCGTATGGTTTTTTTCTTCATCAGGCGGGTGATTTTAAGGGGTGTCAGACGCCGGGGTGGCGGGCGGGAACGGGGAGACCGCGGCCGCCGCTAAACTTCCTCCATGATCGCTCTCGCCGTCACCTTCCTCGTCAAGCCGGGCAATGAAAAGCCGGCGCTCGACATGCTCAAAAAACTGGCCACCTCCTCGCGCGCGGAGCCCGGTTGCCGGATGTATGTACTTCACACCGATCCGGAAAACGAACGGCGGATTTTTCTCTACGAACAATATCAGGACGGGTACGCTCTGGCCGCACACCGTAGCAGCGCACATTACAAAATGTACGCCGAAGAATCGCTGCCCGCGCTGATGGAATCCCGGGAACTGGTCATTTATCATCCGGTGGTGTAACCCGATTGTTCATCCCCGCATCGCCTTCCATCGTTCCCCGTTCACGATGAGATGATCCAGGCAGCGGATATCCAGGAGCTTCAGAGCGGCTTCCACCCGCTGGGTGACGGCGGCGTCCTCGGGTGAGGGAGACAAATCGCCGCTGGGGTGATTGTGCGCCAGGACGACTGCGCGGGCCGCATGCGAGAGCGCCCGGCGCGCGATCTCGCCGGGAAAGACTGGCGTCTCGCCGATGCCGCCGCTGAACAAGAGTTCCGCGGCAAGCGGCCGGTGGCGGCCGTCAAGAAACAAAACGCCGAAGGATTCCCGCTGTAGTCCCACGAAAAGCGGCATGAGATGGGGCGCCGCCTGCGCGGCCGTGGTGACGGGGCCCGAGGGCGCATTCGCCGCCAGCAGACGCCGCGTAAGTTCGGCGGTGGCCAGCAGCGTGGCCGCTTTCGCGAAGGAGAGGCCGCGCCGTTCCAGCAGCCGTTGGGCCGGCGCCGCCAGCAATCCGCGCAAGCCGCCCAATTCATTAAGCAGTCCTCTCGCCAGCAGTTCCACCGGCTCGCCGCGCACGCCGGTGCGCAGGAGAATGGCAATCAATTCCGCATCGGTCAAGGCCGCGGGGCCCCGGCTGAGCAGCCTTTCGCGCGGACGCTCACCGTCATGATCCGCCGCCATCAGCGGCGAGTGGTGGGGGGAAATAAAAAAGCCAGCCATGGATCCTCCGGAGAGGACACACGGCTGGCTGCGGGGGGATTATAGCGGGAAGAGGGGTATGGGGTGTCGGGTCTCGGAACGGGTCAGACGGGTGCGTGGCGTGACCAATGCCACGCATTGTTCATTCCCCCGCCGCATCCTTGCCGGCTGCGGAGACCACGAGCGTTTTGGCGTCGAAATATTTACGCGCCGCCGCGTTGATTTCGTCCGGGGTGACGGCGGCGACTTTTGCGGCATAGTCATCCATATAGCTCAGTCCCAGCCCCAGCATTTCCACGCTGATGATTTCGCCGGCCATGCCGCCATTCGTGGCGAGACCGACCTGGAAGCTGCCGGTGAATTCCGATTTGGCGGCGGTGATTTCCTGCGCGGTTGCGCCTTCGCTGAGAAATTTGGCCAGCACTTCGCGCGTGGCGCTTTCCGCTTTGCGCCGGTTTTCCGGTGCAACGGTGACGCCAAGCGACCAATAACCCGGCAGCGTCTCGGAGGCGACCCGGGTGCCGATGCCGTAGGTCAGGCCGCGGGTGTCGCGCACTTCCAGTCCCAGCCGGGAGGACATCGTCGAGCCGCCCAGAATGTTGTTGGCAAGGAACGCAGCGAGAGCGTCGGCATCGTTCCCCCGGACGCCGGTATAGCGCGCCATGACGACATCGGTGCTGGCTTTCGCCATTTCCACGGCCACCCGCTTTGCGCGGGTGGCGGGCACGGGGGGCAGTGAAACCGTTCCGGGCTTGGCGGCTTTCCAGCCCTTGAACGCTGCGGCCAATCCTTTGGCGGTCGTTTCGCGATTGAGATCGCCGACCACGGCGAGCAGCAGGGTCTGGCCGCCATACACAGTGCCGTGAAAGTCAGCCAGCTGCTCACGCGTCACCGCCGCCAGCAGGTGCAGCCGTTCGTCCACGGTCAGCGCCCGAAATGGATGTCCTGCGGGAAAAATCTCGCGCATCGCGGCGATGGAAGCCTGGCGCTGGGTGTTGTCAGCCTCGCGCTGCAATGCGGCTTCATATTCTTTGCGCACGAGCGTGATTTCTTTTTCATCAAATGCCGGCATGCGCAGGGTTTCCACCAGCGCGGTCTGCAGCGCCGGCCAGTCTTCCTTCAGACAGCGGCCGGAAATGACGAGATCGCCGGGGTTGAGCCGGTCAAGTGAATAACTCAGGCTGATGCCACGGTCTTCCAGATCGGCGCCCAGCTGGGCCTTGGTACGCTGCTTCGTGCCGCGCATGAGAAGCGAGGCCACCATCGAGGGAACCACCGGATTGCCAGGATGCGTGGCAGGACCCGCTTTCAGCCGGCCGTAAAGGGTGATCGTTGGATTGGCGTGATTTTCAAGGGTGAGAAAAACCTCCCCGTTCCCGCCGAGAAGACGCAGCACCCTCTGCGCGTAATTCGTCGGACGCGCCGCCGCGCCGCCGAAGGGTAGCGACTTCTCAGGAAACATCGCAGCGTCCGCCGAAAAATCGCGCTTCCCTTCCTCCGCGTCATCCCCGTCCTCCGCCTTCAGAAATTCCGGCTGCGCGCGCAGTTTTTGCGCACCCGGCGGTGTGGCGCCGCCGCCCCCTGCCGCAGGAGCCGTTTCCTTTGCGGCTTCCGGAATGAACCAGCCGACCGACAACTGATCATCCACGAGATATTTGCCGGCAGCGGCCTGAATCTGCCCGGCAGTCACCGCTTTCAGGCGGTCGAGATAGTCGGCGTAATAGTTCCAATCACCCACCGCAACCGCAGTCGTCAGTTGATTCATGATCGCCATGCCGGACTCGCGCGCGAAAATCGTACCGGCATACAACTGCCGTTTGCCGGCGGCGAGTTCGCCGGGCGTCACACCCGCGGCCGCGATCCGGGCGATTTCGTCGCGCACCATTTTTTCCGCCTCGGCATGACTGACACCCGGCGCCAGGGCGCCCGACACGATGAAGACGGAGGGATCGCGGTTTTCATAGGGACCCGCCTCCACGCTCACCATCTTGCCCGTGTCAATCAGCGCCTTGCTCAGGCGGCTGTTGACGCCGACCGCGAGAATATTGCCCAGGACATTAAGCGGCATGAAATCGTCATCCAGTGCGCGGACCCCATGCCACTTGAGGTCAATCAGGCCGACCGTTCCGGGGCGGCGTAGAATCATGCGCCGCTCGCCCTGTTGCGGCGGTTCGACGGTGTACATCGGCGGAAATTCTTTTTTGGCGGGGATCGGCCCGAAATACTTCTCGATGTGCGTCAGCACCGTGGCCGGATCGTAATTACCGATGATCATCAGAGTCGCATTGTCGGGATGATAGAAATCATGGTAAAACTGCTGCAACCGCGCGATCGGCACCCCTTCGACATCCGATCGCCAGCCGATGGTCGGGTGGTGATACGGATGTTCGCGAAAGGCGATCGCCCAGAGTTGTTCATCCAGCACATTCGCGGGATTGTTCTCGCCCCGCTCCAGTTCGTTGCGCACCACCGTCATTTCCGATTTGCGGTCCTCATCGGCGATGAAGGAATTGCGCATACGGTCGGATTCGATGTCAAGCGCGACTTCGATCTTGTCGGAAGGAATCTGCTCGAAATAGTTGGTGCGGTCGTACCAGGTGGTGGCGTTGAATTTCGCCCCCAGCGCCAGCAGCGTCGCGGCAATTTGCGTGCCTTGCTTCTTGTTATAGCGCGGCGTCCCCTTGAACAGCATGTGTTCCAGCATGTGCGTGGAGCCGGTGTAGCCCACGGCCTCATTGCGCGAGCCCACATGGTAAACCACGCCCACGGTCACCACCGGCGCCACATCGTTGGGCACCAGCAGCACCTGCAGGCCGTTCAGCTTGTGGGTGTATTCAAAGATGCCGGCTTTCGCGCGGCCCGTGGTGAAGGCGGGGTGGTCGGGTCGGTTCATGGGGGGATGGGAGGGATCGGCGCCGGCAAGCGCCAGCGGAGTGAGAATTGCAGCCGTTGCTGCGACAGCAAGATTGAAGCGGTTCATTTGTCTTCTAACTCCGATGCAGGCAATAAATCAATGACGATTCAATGACAAAGGGGCTACGAGGGGTCGGTGATTTTAGCGCAGACGGATGACAGGAACGCCGGCGAGCATCAACCGCGACGGGTGGTGAATTCACCCTTTACAAGCTTGACCGCGATGACCCCGTAGCCGAGGCGAATGGTGGGTCTCATGATGCGACTTATAGACTGGAGACGAGACCCTGTTGCGGCCCCATGGCTATGTTCCAGCCCCGCCCTGAGTTCGGTCCAAGGCAACGAGATTGAGTCGGGCTGACCTGCCCCCATCGCTGCCGCTCGCACCCGCAACAAGTAGAATTCCCCTCCTCCCCAAAAACTGCGTGCGAGGCCCGCCATGATTGATTCCACCCTCTTGCAAAATTCACGCTTGTTCGACGGCTTCAGCAGCGCCGAGTGCGCCCAGCTGGCCGCAGCCATGGAGTCGCGCCATTACGGCCCGGGTCAGGCGATTGTCGAGGAGGGGCACGCCCCCGATCACCTTTACCTGGTGCAGACGGGCGCCGTGCGGGTGACCCGCAGTTTTGGCGGCAGCGAGTTGACGGTGGCCACGCTGCATACCGGCGATCATTTCGGCGAGATGGCGCTGATTGACGAGCATCCGCACTCGGCCACCGTAATCGCCGATGGCGCGTGCGAGATCGCGCAACTCAGCCGCACCGATCTCAACCGGTTGTTGGCCGGATCGGATGCCATGCGCGCCAAATACTGGCAGGCCATCGCCGTCGAGCTGACCCGCCGCATCCGCACCACCACCAACACCGTGCGGGATTATGTCGGCATCAACAAGGCGCTCTGTGAAAACGAAAAATTCCGGGAGTTTTATATCCTGTGCAATTCGCATTAATCCTTACCACCCCCCGCTTTTCACCGGCGCGCGAGCGGACGCTTGTTTTATTGCGCGCGAGCGCGCTGCTGGCATTCCTGATGACGGGCAGCGGCTGTTATCTTTTTGAAAAGCCCGCGACCAGCGGCACCATCGCCGTGACCGGACGCGCCAAGCGGCTCAAGGCCGCCGCTCCCCGGCCGCTGGAGTTCCCGCGTTCGCTGCTCGGCAATGCACAGCGGGCGACGGCTGATGTCACGACGGCCGTACCGTCCAGCGTTGCCGGAAAATTCACCGCCGGATGCGCCGTGCGCAGCGCGCTTTACTGTGACGGCCGCGATTACGGCGCCTATCACCTGCAGATCGCCGTGTTGCCTGATCCGGCCGAAGCCCAGGGATTGTCGACCGATGTCGCCTTCGGCGTGGAACGAATCGGCAAGAAAGGCGCGGAATGGAGCTATGGCCCCAATTTCGTCCTGGCACGGGAGGGGCATCGCGTGGCGCTGGCCAGCGGGCCGCTTGAAGGCGCCAAAGCCCGGATATTCGACCGGCTGCGCCGCGAGCTGATCCACCTCGTGAAACCGGGCGGCCCCGATGCCGGCCTGGAATTTCTCCACACCTGGCGGCGCATCGGCATTGACCGCAGCAAAGTCACCTTCGTCAAGGGGTATCTGAATCAGCCAGACCTGCCGGTCTTCACGACCCCTATTGACGCGGGGGAACTGTTCTACTTTGAAAAGACGAACGCGGCAAAAACTATTGCCAGCGCGATGCAGACTCCGGAATTTCAGGTGGCCAGCGGTAAACGGCTGATTTTCACGACCGAAAAATACGGCGAGGTGCAGCTCATTCTCGGCGACGACTGGGCGATGGGCGTGTTGAAGGTGGAAGATCCCGCCCGCGCCGCCAGCATCCTGGACAGCGCGCTGTATGTGCCCGCCGAAAAGGGGCGCCTCAATTACGATCCCTTCGCCGGAACCGGCAACAGCGCAATCCCCAACGATCCCTCATCAGGCTATTAGAAGCGGTAATTAGCCGTTATCAAGAGCGTCATTTTCATGTCTTCTGAATCCCCCCGTCCTGCGGAAAATCCGGGCGCCCTCGGACGCCTGCTGCGGCTGCGCATTGCCCGCGAAGGTCTGCCTTTTGTGCTGCCCGTGCTGCTGGTGTTTCTGCTCTGCCTGTTCCTGCTGCACGGAGAGCTGCGCTGGCTGGCTTTGATTCCCGGGCTTCTCACTTTCGCCGTTGCGGGTTTTTTTCGCGATCCCTTCCGAATTCCCCCGCAAGACGAATCCCTGATCGTGGCGCCGGCGGACGGAAAAGTTCTGCAGATTGAAACAGATGCGCAGGGCCACCGCATCGCGATTTTTCTTTCCGTATTTGATGTGCACATCAATCGCTCACCCTTTGGCGGCACCGCCGGCACGGTGGAATACCGGCCGGGGTTGTTTCTGGCGGCCTGGGACAAACGCTGCACGGCGGAAAATGAACAAACCCGCATCCAATTGAACACCCAGCATGGCGTACTGCAAGTCGTGCAGATCGCCGGTTTGATCGCCCGCCGCATCATCACCAAAATTGCAAGCGGACAAACCGTGGGGCGCGGCGAGCGCATCGGCCTCATCCGTTTTGGCTCGCGCACCGAACTCACGCTTCCGCCCGGCGCCGCGGTGCTCTGCAAAATCGGCGACTATGTCTGGGGCGGAGAAACCCCGATTGCACAATGGAATCACCCGAGCTGAAGGCGGAATTACGGGCCGATCAGCGCGCGCTGCGGCGGACGCGGCGGCGTGCCCGGCGCGAGCGCCAGAGGCGGCTGGGCGCGCTGGTGATTCCGTCGCTCTTCACCTTCGCCAATCTGCTGTGCGGATTCGTCGCCATCACGCTGGCGCTGCGGGGCCGCTTTGAACTTGCGGCGGGCCTTATTTTTCTGGGCGCGGTGTGCGACCTCTTCGATGGACGCCTCGCCCGCATGCTCAATACCTCGACAAAATTCGGCGTCGAACTGGATTCATTGGCCGACCTGTCTTCCTTCTGCCTGGCGCCCGCGCTGATCGCCTGGCAATGGGAGCTGCATACGCTGGGGCGACTGGGCACCGCGGTCTGTTTCTTTTACCTGATGGCCGGAGCGGGACGGCTCGCCCGTTTCAATGTGATTTCGATGACCGGCGGCAAGCGCTATTTCGTGGGCCTGCCCACGCCGCCGCCCGCCGGCCTTATCATGATCGTGATCTATCTGTGGCCGCAGCCTCCGCAGTGGCCGGGCTTCGCGGAAGCCTTCGCCGGCGTGATGTTCATTCAGGCGCTGTTGATGGTTTCGACCCTGCCCTTCCGCACTTTCAAGGACATTCATTTCGGTCGCCACCATCCGCTGGTCTGGCTGATGACGCTGGCGGCATTCGTGATGCTGGTGCTATGGAAACCGGGAGAGGTTCTCCTGACCCTCCTCACGATCTTTATTTTTCTGTCGCCCATCATCGCCCTGGCTCGCCGTCTCACCGGCCACCCGTCTCCCTTCGCGGCCGCCGCAGCCGATCCGTCCGGAACCACGCCCGGAAACTCCGAATGAGCCAGATCGCCCTGGTCGGGCCCGCCACGCCCTTGGGTGCGCAGGTCAAGCCGCAACTGGAAGCCGCCGGTATCCGGGCGGAGGAAATTGAATTCTTTTCACCCATGCCCGGCCCCGGAATTGGCGGGGGGGAGCATGGCGTGACCGACTATGACGGCGCCGCGGAATGGGTCAAGTCGGTAATGTCTGAAAATCTGCAGAAGGCGCGACTGGTGCTGCTTTGCGAGCCGCTGCCCGAAGGCGTTCCGCCGCCGCCGCAGGCCGCCATTTTCGACCTGCCGGCCAGCTTGCGCGGGGAGACCCGGCTTCCACTCTGGCACGGCGCCGGAATTCCGGCACCCGGTTTGCGGCGATTCCCCGCCCCATCCGCGCTGTTGCTCACCCGCCTGATGCCGCTTTTTCCCGGCGCGTCCGATGTGCGCATCACCCATCTTGCATCCGCCACCGAATGTTTCGCCGACGGCGCGGAAAAATTAATCGACGATGCCCGCCGGCTGCTGAGCGGCGCGGATGGATTTGACGCGGAAACCTCCGCAATCTTCAACCTGCGGCCCCAGGGCGCGGAAGCGCGAGCCGGATTCGAGAAAGATTTTTCCGCACTATTGCCGAAACAAAAGCCGCCCGCCTTCAACAGCCTCACCGGCGGACAGTTTCATTGTGGCCTGCTGCTGGTAGAACTGGCCGGCGCGGCCGCGCCGGGCGCCTGGCCGGCGGGCTGGACGACCGGCCCATTCGCCTCGGTGCAATCGGCCGCAGGTCTGGCCGCGCCGCTGTTGAACTGCGAAACCCTGACGGGCGGCCTGCGCCTTCAGATCGCCTACGATCCCTTCAGCGCGGCGTTATTCCCCGCGCTCCATGATGCGCTGCGCGAATTGACCGATGACGCTTAGGACTCGATAAGGAACCTGCCATGGCCACCATCAATCGCGCCGCCAAAGAAGTCTCCGTCAAGATCGTCTATTACGGCCCTGGCCTGTGCGGCAAGACCACCAATCTGCAACAGATCTTCGACACCTCCAATCCCGAACGGCGCGGCAAGCTTCTGTCTGTGGCGACCGAGACCGATCGCACCCTGTTTTTTGATTTTCTGCCCATTGATCTGGGCACCATCAAAGGGATGAAGCTGAAGGTCGGGCTTTATACCGTGCCCGGACAGGTCTTCTATGACGCCACCCGGCGGCTGGTGTTGCGCGCGGCGGATGGCGTGGTGTTCGTTGCAGATTCGCAATCAGCGATGCTGGACGGCAACCTTGAAAGCCTCAACAATCTCAAAACCAACCTCGCGCTGAACAACCTTGACGCGGATGTCATTCCCCTGGTGCTGCAATTCAACAAGCGGGATCTGCCCAACGCGCTGGACGAAGCCTCCCTCAATGCCGCGCTAAATTGGCGCGGGGTTCCCCACAAAACCGCGGTCGCCGCCAAGGGTCTGGGCGTTCTGGAAACCCTTAAAGAAATTGTCAAGCTGGTCATGGCCAGCTTGAACGACAAAGTGGACAATGTCAGCGGCTCCGTCAGCGCGGCGGCGAAGCTGCCTGCTGCGGCGGCGATTGCCGCGGCGCCAAATCCGGCTCCCGCCAGCCCCGCAATCCTTGCGCCCGTAATTTTGGCTCCGCCGGTGGCGGCCGTTGCCGTTCCGGCGCCCAGTGCGGCGATGCCTTCCGTCTCCGTCACCTTTTCACCTGCTGCCGCATCCGCTCCGGTTGAAATCATGGAGGCCGCGCCGCCTCCTGAAATAACCGAGGCGCCGATTTCCGCGCCTGCCGCCGCAGCCGCTATCCCGGCGCCTGTTGCCGTTCCCCCACCGCCCGTCACGGTTCCCCCGCTGCCCGATCCGCGCACCGCGATGCTGGCCCGTGTGCGCATGCTTGAATCCCAGCTCACGACGCTGCAATCCATCGTCAGCGAAATGAAAACCGAACTGGCGGCGCTCAAACTGCTGTAAAGCTAAGCGCGGTCTGCCTCGAGATAGCAGCCGGTCACGCCGGTTTTTTTTCGTTTACTTGAGCGCTTCCTTGGCTGTGGGCGGCGGCTGCAAAAGAACCCTTCCGCTGCCATTTTCAAGAATATAGCTGCGTCCCAGCGAGTCTTTCGGTTCGGCCGCCAGACGGCCGGTGCGGATCAGATCATTCCACGAATAGGGATATTTTCCACTGCGCTTCCGATATTCTGCGGTCAATTCGGTCAGCTTTTCAAGCTGCGGTTTTTCGATGATCGCCAGCAATTTTTCATAGGCCACGGCGTGGAAATATTTCGCCTGCGGATCATCGTGGTCACGGGTCGAAACTTCGATGGATCGCCAGATCTTCAGGGCGCCCGCATCGTCGCCTTCCTTCAGATTAATCACCGCGATCAAGTCGAGCGCCAGCAGCGATTCGGGATCGCGCGCGAGCGCCAGACGGGCATAATGCTCCGCGGCCGCATAATCCTTCAGCGCGATTCGTTCCTGCGCACCGACATTGGCGAATTGACTGTTGTCGTCATGCTCGTGAAACCCCATCATCAGCAAAAAAGCGATCTCACCGCCAGCGCGCCGGCGGGCATCATTTTCCGGCGTTAACTTGCCGGCGCGAAACGCGGAAAATTCCGCAAAATAATGGCCGTAATAAATCGCCTGGGCGAAATCGGAATCGAGCCGGTAGGCGGTGGCGTTGGCGACCGTATCGATGCGAATGCGTTCATCAAGGTCGCGGTAATAATCGGACATCATCGTGGTGGAGGTGTATAACAAATCACCCAGAGACGCGTCGTTGCCGAGGCTGGCGACCCGCAATGCAGGCACGGGCGGTAGCAGATAGAAATTGAACCAGAGTTCCTGGGGATGAGTTTTATAAAAATGACGGGCGGCCGCCATCGTCAACGCCAGACCGCCCGCTGCAATCAGCGCGGCCGCAGCGCCGGATTTTGCACGGCGGGACATCAGACGATCTCCCGCCGTTCAAAGAGCAAGGCGGCGGCGGCCAGCAGAACCACGCACCAGAGCGTTCCATAGCCGACCGCAAAGAACCAGTCGCCGATGGGAACTTTCGCGCCGTGCAGCAGGGGTTCGGTGAAGTTGAAGGCTTGCAGCGCGGGAATGAGCATTTCACAGCCGGCCACGAACCGCTGCGCCCAGGGGCCGGCATATTGGGTGAGGGTTTCCACGCCCCACACGCTGCGTCCCAGCAGGAATAAGCCGATGGAAAAGACCGCGGTCATGGCGGGCGTTGCGAAAGCGGCGAAAAACAGGACTGCGGCGGTCAGCACCGCGAGTTCCATCATGAGCGGCAAAGGAAACAGAAACATGGACGGGCGCACCGCGCCGAACAGGGCGCAGGCAGCGAAATAAAGCCCGCTGCTCAAGGCGACGGTGCACAGGGAGGTCAGCAGCAATCCAAAGAATTTGCCGACCAGATATTCCGCGCGTCCCAGCGGCGTGGCCAACAGCGGGAAGAGCGTGCGCCTCTCGTACTCCTTGAACACCAGGCTGATGCCGGTGGCGAAGGCCTGGGCAATGGCGATCAATTGCACGGCGCTGGCGCCCAGATCCGTCATCACCCGCTTGTCAGCGCCCACCGAGATTTGGGCGATGACCACGATCAGCCCCAGGGCTGTGACCGTGGCCACCAATATCGCCGTTAAGAGCCTCGCGCGGAGTGCTTCGAGCAGCGTGTAACGGGCAACCGCCAGCAAACGGCGCGGGTTCATTTTTCACCTCCGCTGACATGACGGATGAAGACGGTTTCCAGATCAGGCAGCAGGGCCTCATAGCCATTGACCCGGCCGCCGGCGGCAAGGGCCTGGCGCACCAGGGCGTCGCCCTTGGCGTGGTCTTCCACCCGGAATGACACCAAGCCGGGTTGCCGGCTTTCCGGAGAAAACGGCGAATTCCACTCGCCGGGTTCAAGTCCGCTGATCGTCACCCGAACTTTCGCTTCGGTATCGCGAAGCAGCTCCGGGACGGTGCCTTGTGCGACGAGTTTGCTTTTGTGGATGATGACCACGCGGTCGCACAAGGCCTCTGCGTCAGCCAGGATGTGGGAACTGAAGAGCACGGTTTTACCCCGCGCCTTCAAATTCAGGATGATGGCGCGGAATTCGCTGCGACCGATGGGATCGAGGCCGGTCATCGGTTCATCCAGCACCACCAGCTCGGGATCGCCGATCA
>JAYVQF010000264.1:0-5098 GCA_043777195.1 Thermoanaerobaculia bacterium | reverse complement strand
GAAAGGGGCTGCCCGGATCACTCAGCAGCAATTCCGCGCGGGTCTTGAGCAGCATCGCGCCGGTGACGGGCGGGCCGCTCACCGGCTTCACCAGCAAGCTTTCATTTGCATAGTCGGGCAGACAGATCGCCATTTCCGTGACTGGCGGGGCGGGGGCGGAGAGGGCAATCGGGGTCGAGTCAATCATTAGCGCGGCTGATTTTTTCCCGCCGCTGCGATGGCAGGCGGCGAGGGCGATCAGCGCGATGGGAGCAAACGATTTTCGACCCGCCCCGAGTTTCATTTTGCGGCCCGCATGCCCAGGTAATTTTTCACGGCCTTGTTCAAAGCCGAGGCGGCGCGATCGAGAAATTCCCCGGAGCGCAGCTTCGACTCCTCCTGGGGATTGGAGATGAATGCGACCTCGACCAGTACCGCCGGAACGCGCGAGCCCTTGAGCACCACGAAGGGCGCCTGCTTGACGCCGCGGTCGGGGGTGGCGAGCAGCGCGTTCATCTCCTTCTGGATGGCGAGGGCGAGTGCGGCGGAATCGCGCGCGGCGGCGTTCTGCGCCATGTCCCACAGCACCAGCGAGAGGCCGCTAGTGTCCGGCACCGCGCCGGCGTTCTCCGCAGCGACCAGGCGCGCGGTGGAGTCGTTGCCGCTTAGCCGGCCGAGATAATAAGTTTCGCTCCCGTGCGGATCGCTGCCGGCATTGGAGTTGAGATGGATGGAAAGGAAGAGCGCGGCATTTTCCTGGTTGGCGGCGGCCGGCCGGTCGCGCAGGGCCACCGTGCGATCATCCCCGCGCGTGAGAATCACGCGAAAACCTTCCTGTTCCAGCCGCTTCTGCAGGCGCAACACCAGCGCCAGCGAGACATCCTTTTCCTTGAGACCGCTCGGTCCGAGCGCGCCCTCTTCGGCGCCCCCATGGCCGGCATCCAAGACGACGGTCACCCGTTTCACCTCGGGCGCGGGCGGAGGAGGGGCGGTGTCGCGCACCGGGGCGGGCGATATGACGGCGCTGGCGGCCAGCGTCATCTCCGCCCGTGCGGCTTCGGTGGTCAGCACTTGGCCGGTCAACAGCGGCAACGCTTGCGAAAAAAAATCAAGCGGACAGTAAACCGTCTTGTCCTTTTCAAAGGGCATGGCGGTGAGGACATAAGTTTTCAGCTCGACGGTGAAGAGCGGCTGCTTGGCGTCGAACTGCACCCGGCGCCCCTGCAGCACCGCCACGGTCTGCCGGGTGATGGGGTCCAGTTCGACTGAGCCCCCCAAGGGCTGGAAGAGATCGGGCAGCGCGAAAAAAAGCCGGTCGCCCTTGAGCAGGGCGCGCACCGGGGCGGCCGGCTGGCCGGCGCGCAGCAATTGCCAATCGGCAGCGCGAACGAACAGCGCGGAGCCGCACAGCAGGGAAAGCAGGAGGCGCCGGCACATCGCGGAAATTTTACCCGGAAGCGGGGGCGGGCGGGTGATGAATGCTCTTAAAATGATCCCGTCTGCGCCTCCGATAATACCGCGCTGCCCATGCGCGTCCTCATCAATCCCTATCTCAACGCCGCCCCGTTGTGGTGGTCGCTGCGCGCCGCGCCGCCGGCGGGCTGGCGGCTGGAGGAGGCCCTGCCCTCCGCGGCGGTGCGCGCGCTGGAAAACGGTGAATGCGATCTCGCGCTGATTTCCGCGGTGGCGCTGCTGTCGCTTGAGGGCGTGAAGGCGCTGCGCGGCTGGGGCGTCGCGGCAGCCGGGCCGGTGGAGACGGTGGTGATGGCGCACAAGCGGCCGCTGGAGGAAGTACGCACCATTGGGATGGATGCGGCCTCGCGCAGCGCGCAGGCGCTACTCAAGGTGCTGTGCGCGCGGCGGTGGAACATCACGCCGCAATTCGTGGCGGTGGACGAGCCGGAAGTGGCGCTCCTGGAACTGGACGCGGTGATGGCCATCGGCGATAAATCATTTGCTCTCGGGCGCGGCCTGCCCCGCCGAGATCTCGCGCAGGAGTGGCAGGAGTGGACGGGGCTACCTTTTCTATTCGCCGCTTGGGCGGCGCGCGCGCCGGAGGCGAATTCCGGGGTGGCGGAGATTCTCAATGCCGCCGGCGAGAGCGGCCAGCGCCAGCTCGAAGAAATCGCAACCGCCTTCGCCGGCACCCTGCATCAGCCCGCCGCAAAGCTCGCCGACTATCTACGCCACAGCGTGCATCACCGCCTGGATGACCGGGATTGGGCCGGCCTTTCGCGCTTCGCCGAAGAGGCAAAGGCGACGGGCGTGATTGCGGCGCCGCAGGCCATTCAATTCTTTCAATAAATAAAACGGCTGCCACACGCTCGCGAGACCCGAGATCCCACACCCAGGGCCCGACTCACGGCGTCGCCATGCAACCTTTCACAACGATTTCCCGCCCCGTTATCCCGCGATTCCCCCGTGCCTTTTTCCGCGCCTTCCGCCTCTGCTAAACTCCCGCGCATGCTCCTGGAAGTCAAGAATCTCCAGACCCACTTCGCCTCCGATGACGGGGTCGTCAAGGCCGTGGATGATGTCTCCTTCTCCCTGAAGGAAGGCGAATCGCTCGGCATCGTCGGCGAGTCCGGCTGCGGCAAGTCGGTCACCTCGCTCTCCATCATGCGGCTGATCTCGCATCCCGGAAAAATCGCCGGCGGGCAGATTCTTTACAAAGGCAAAGACCTGCTCAAAATGCCCGAAAGCGAGATGCGGCACATCCGCGGCAATGAGATCTCCATGATCTTCCAGGAGCCGATGACCTCACTCAACCCGGTTTTCACGGTGGGCTACCAGATCGCGGAAGCGGTCATGCTGCACCAGAAGAAGAGCAAAAAAGAGGCCATGGAAATCGCCGCCGCCATGCTCAAGACGGTGGCCATTCCCGACCCGGATAAACGGGTGAATGATTACCCGCACCAGCTGTCGGGCGGCATGCGCCAGCGGGTGATGATCGCGATGGCGTTGTCGTGCAATCCCAAAGTGCTGATCGCCGATGAGCCGACCACCGCGCTGGATGTCACCATTCAGGCGCAGATCCTGGACATCCTGCGCGATCTGAGTTCGCGCCTGGGCCTGTCCACCATCATGATCACCCACAATCTTGGCGTGATCGCCGAGTTTGCCGAGCGCGTCATCGTCATGTACACCGGCAAAGTGCGCGAAGAGGCGCCGGTGGTCGAACTGTTCAAGAATCCGCTCCATCCCTACACCCAGGGGCTGCTCCATTCGATGCCGAAGCTGGGACAGAGCGAACACAAACGGCTGCCCACCATTGAGGGCATGGTGCCCGACCTGCTGCATCTGCCCACCGGCTGCTCGTTTTACGATCGCTGCCCCAAGCGGATGGATCATTGCAAAACCGTGGAACCGCCGCTCTTGGAAGTTTCGCCGGGCCACAAAGTGGCCTGTTATCTCTACAGCGCGCCCCCGGCGGTTTGACGCCCTTAATCCGAGACCCGCAATGACGAACGCGATCGCCGCACCCGTTAACCCGCCCCTGCTCGAAGTCAAAGGGCTGCAAAAATATTTCCCCATCAAGCGCGGCCTGCTCGGGAGAACCGTCGGCCATGTCAAGGCCGTGGATCAGGTTTCCTTCACCCTTGGGGAAGGGGAAACCCTCGGCCTGGTCGGCGAATCGGGTTCGGGCAAGACCACCGTCGGCCGTTCCATTCTGCGCCTCATCGAGCCCACCGGCGGCTCGGTCAAGTTCATGGGCAAAGAGCTGACCACCATGGGGCGCGAAGAGCTGCGCAAGATGCGCCGCCACATGCAGATCATTTTCCAGGATCCCTATTCCTCGCTCAATCCCCGCATGACGGTGCTCTCCATCGTCGGCGAGCCGCTCAAGATCCACGCCATCGCCAAGGGTTCGGAAATCGAAGACCGGGTGGCCTCGCTGCTCAAGCGCGTCGGCCTCAACCCCGACTACATGAAGCGCTACCCGCACGAATTCTCGGGCGGCCAGCGCCAGCGCATCGGCATCGCCCGCGCCCTCGCGCTATCGCCCAAGCTCATCGTCTGCGACGAGCCGGTCTCCGCGCTCGATGTCTCGGTGCAGGCGCAGGTGGTCAACCTGCTGCAGGATTTGCAGGACGAACTCAAACTTTCCTATCTTTTTATCGCCCATGATCTTTCGGTGGTCGAACACATTTCCCACCGGGTCGCGGTCATGTACATCGGCCGCATCATGGAGATCGCCCCGTCACGCGAACTCTACGCCAAGCCCACGCACCCCTACACCCAGGCGCTCCTCTCCGCCATTCCCGAGATGGATCCGACCGTCAAAAAGCAGCGGCAGATCCTGCAGGGCGACCCCCCCACGCCCATCAACCCGCCCTCCGGCTGCGTTTTCCGCACCCGCTGCCCGATCGCGACCCCCGAATGTGCCCAAGCCGTCCCGCCCCTCGAGGCGAAGGATCCGGCGATGCCCTTGCATCTGACCGCCTGCATCCATGCCTGAATGATCAACAATCCGTCGCACGCGGCGGTGTGATTTCTGGAATAATTCAGGCATGGCGAGAATCCTGATTGTTGACGACACGGCGCTCATCCGCGCGATGGCGTCGGATCTTCTGACCGCCAAGGGGCACGCGGTCGAAGAGGCCGCCGACGGCCTGCCCGCGCTGGAGATGATCGCCAAGTCCGGTTACGACCTGGTGCTGCTCGACATCCAGATGCCGGGACTCGATGGCTTTGGCGTGCTCGCGGCGTTGCAAAAGCAGGGCGGAAAATTGCCGAAAGTTTTGGTGATGACCGATGTGCGACACGGCGCCGACGATGTCGCCAAGGCGCGCGCGCTGGGGGCGAACGGATTTCTCGCCAAAGCCGCACTCAACGACCAGTTGGTGTTCCGCGCGCAGCAGCTGCTCGGCCTGCCGGTCTGAACGGCGGCGATCCGCTTCCGGGTTCCCGTATGCGCCGCGCCAGTCGTCCGCCTGAAGCCGCTACGCCGGCCGCCCGGGAAGAGCCGGAGTCGGCCGTGCCGGGCGAGCTCACCATCAGCGACATCGAGGCGCGCAGCGGTCTGCCGCTCTCGACCATCCGCTATTACGAAAAAGAATTTGCCGGGTTCATCAAGCCGCGCAAAACCCTGGGCGGCCACCGCCGTTACGCCGAAAGC
>JAYVQF010000263.1:0-5124 GCA_043777195.1 Thermoanaerobaculia bacterium | reverse complement strand
GGGCGTGGCGGGCCAGCGCGATGGTTTCAAGGCCGTCGAAATAATTCGCGATCTGCTGCAAGCGTTCGTGGGCGATGAGCTGGCGCACCAGTTCGCTGCGCGGATCTTCCGGGCCAAGAAGGCCGTCCGCGCCCAGCATCGCCTCGGGCTGCGGCAGCAGCATCCGACCCTTGATGTAGATCAGCGTCGCGGCCATCTCGATGAATTCCGCGGCCACATCGAGGTTGGTCTCCTGCATCAGCTTGAGATGTTCGAGATAGGCGTGGGTGATGTCGCCGATGGGGATGTCGAGGATGTCGAGTTCCGACTTGCGGATGAGATAGATGAGGAGATCGAGCGGGCCCTCGAAGACCGCGAGCGACACCTTGAGCGACTGCGATTCTTCATAGCCGAGTGAGTCGGAATAAAGTTCGGGCGCGGGCCCGGAAGCAGCGCCCGAGGGAATCAGCAGGTCGGCCATGCGCGGGAAGTTTACCGGCGATGGCGGGTCGTCACTGAATCACCTGCCAATTGACGGCGCCGTTGGGCAGTTCCTTGAATTTCGGGGCAAAACTGAGGCTCAATTTCTCACCGGCGATGGTGATGCCGGTGACCCCATTGAGGAGGGTGCGCAGCTGGGCGGTCAGTTCCTCCACTTTTGCCTCCACCGCTTTTTTGGGCAGGGGCAACTGGCCGAATTGCGCATGATCCACGCGCAACAGCAAACCGCTCTTTTCTTGAAAAATCGGCGTCACGGTGGCGATCAGGGTGGCGGGAATTTTCTGGTGCGGCACATAAAAAGTCGCGGCGCCGCCATTGAACTTCACCGCCGCTTTTTCAAACCCCGCTTGCTGGCGCATGATCGTCGTCAGTTGCGCGTCGGTGAGCTCAAAATGGGCCGGCTGGTTGAACTTCATCTTGTCCTGGAAATCTCCCCAATTAAGTTGCAGCATCTGCAGGCTGGTATCTCCTGCTTTGGCCATCACCGGCACGGGCACCGGCCAGCAGATTGCGGTGGCGACGGCGGCCACCAACAGCAACAGTATTCCCGGCACGATCAGCTTCTTCAGCGTCTTGTTGCGCTTCTCGCGCTTGAGCCGGCCCACCACGCCCTTCAGATGGGCGGCGTCCGCATCGTGCGACGGTTCGACAGTGGGAATCTTGCAGACCGGGCAGACTTTGGCGGGGCCGACATGGCGGGTGCACTGGGGGCAAATCATGGGAACCTCGCGGAGATTCTACCCCCGGCGAAGCCGCCGACTTTAGCGCGCTGACGCGCGGCGGTTGTCGTTACAAAACCGGCGCCATTCTTCTGGTGTATCAAGATCAATCACCGCAAGCGGATCGCCGGTCTCCAAGAGAATCAACTCGGGTGCAGCGCGCAGGAGTTCGCGCAAGCCGCCGGCGGGCGGCACATCGCGCAATGCATCAGCAAGGACGGCGGGGAGAAAGGCCGGATGGCCGCGCTGGCCCCGGTAGAGCGGCAGCACCGGCAGGCCCGGATAATTCGCCGCCAGCGCCGCGAGGGTGCGCAGCCAGGGTAATCCCGGGCGCAGCGGTTGATCTCCGAGCGCGACGCAGACGGCGGTCCCGCGCGGAATTACGGACAACCCGCGGCGCAGGCTGCCCATCATCTCGCCCTTCGGCTTACCCGCGACACACTGCGCACTGGCGTTCTTTGCGATTTTCCAGGCCGCTGGCAATTCCTCCGGCAGCACCGCGATCGTCCGCCCGCAGATTTCCCCCAGCGCCGCCAACGACCGCGCCAGCAGCGGCTCGCCGTCAATGCGCAGCAGAATCTTGGGCCGCCCCATCCGCCGCGCCCGCCCGGCGGCCAGAAGAATCCCGACGGCTTGCATCAATGCGCGGGTGGAAATTCGGAGAGGGCGTCGATGACTGCCTGTTGCGCGCGCAGCCGCTGGGTCGGCTCGGCGAAGACATCCTCGGTCATCGTGGAGCGCGAGGGCATCGGCAGATTTTCCACTGCGGCGATGGCGGCGCGCACGCGGGCGTCAGCCTGCGCGGCGATTTCGGCGGGCTCGGTTTTTTTCAAGAGATCCGCGCCCAGCAGGTAATTCTCCAGGCGGCGCAGCGGATCCTTTTCATTCTTCCAGCGCTCGGTTTCGCTTTCGTCGCGGTAGCGAGTGGGGTCGTCGGAGGTGGAGTGGGCGCCGAGGCGGTAGGTCAGCGCCTCGATCAGGGTTGCGCCGCCGCCGCTGCGCGCGCGCTCGGCGGCGAAGGCCATGACTTCCGCCACGGCAATGGCGTCATTGCCGTCCACGCGGATGCCGGGCATGCCGTAGGCGCGGGCTTTCATGGCGAACGATGCGCTGGCGGTTTGCTTTGCGGCGGGAATCGAAATCGCCCACTGGTTATTATTCAAGAAGAAAACCACCGGCAGTTTGAAGACCGCGGCGAAATTCATGCCGACATGAAAATCCGCTTCCGATGAAGCCCCGTCGCCGAGATAGCCGACCGCGATTTTCTTTTCTTTTTTAATTTTGAAGGCCCACGCCGCGCCCGCCGCCTGGGGAATCTGCGGGCCGATGCAGCTCGACCAACTGACCTGGTTGATGGCGCGGTCGGCGTAATGACAGGGCATCTGCCGCCCTTTCAGGATGTCGCCGGCGTTGCCCAGGACATTGGCGATGTAATTTTTCAAATCATAGCCGCGATAGAGCGCGGCGCCCCCCTGTCTCAAGGCGGGGAAGAGCCAGTCCTCGGGCCTCAGCGGCGCCGCCGAGCCGACCACCGCGCCTTCCTCGCCGAAGGCCGCGCCGTAAAAACTGATACGGCCGGTGCGCTGCCACTTGATCATGCGGTCATCAAGGACGCGGATCAACACCAGGGTCTCATACATTTTCCGCAGCGTCTGCGCCTCGAGTCCGACCGTGCGACCGGGCAGCAGCCGACCGGCGTCATCGAGCACCTGATAGAGCCCGGTGTCAGAAAATTCCGCCGGCAGTGTCGTCATGCAAATCCAGAACAGAGTAAGAGAACCGCCAAGGCGCCAAGACGCCAAGTGATGAGCAGAAAGTCAAAAAATAATAGGTGGATTTTTTTCTTGTTGTCTGAATTCAATTTTGTCCGGCAGTTCTTGGCGCCTTGGCGTCTTGGCGGTTGTATTGTTCTTACATCCCATTGGGGAAAAGCGCCACTTTGATGGCTTCGCCTTTGCGGAAGGCGTCGAAGCCTTGCGCGTAATCCTTCAAGGGCAGGCGCAGCGAAATCAGCGGATCGAGATTGATTTTTCCGCTTTCCAGCAGCGCGCGGGTTTTGTACCAGGTGGCGTAAAGCCGCCTGCCGGTAATCCCGTAGATGCGCACGCCGCGCATGATGATGTCCTGATTCAGATTCAGGGAAACATCGCTCTTGTGGATACCGAGCAGCGAGACCCGGCCGGCGGGTGCGAGCGCGTTGAGACCCGCTTGCAGTGCAGGCGCGGCACCGGAGAATTCGAGCACCACCTCGACGCCCTCGCCGCGGGTTTTTTCCGCGAGAATTCCGGCGACATCTTCGCTCTTGGGATTGAGCGTGAAATCGGCGCCGAGGGTTTTGGCGATGGCCAGCCGTTCGGGATTGACATCGAGCGCCGCGACCCACTCCGCGCCGCCGGCTCTGGCGATGGCCACACCCATCAGGCCGATGGGACCGCAGCCGGTGACCAGCACCGTTTTTCCGGAAATCTCCTCGGCGAACACGGTGTCCACCGCGTTGCCGAAGGGTTCCTGCAGCGACGCCCATTCCGGTTTGAGGCCGGGGTCATTCACCCAGCAGTTGCCGGCGGGCACCACCACGAACTGAGCGTAGCTGCCGTCCACATCGACGCCGAGAATTTTCAGGTTGCGGCAGACATGGGCGTTTCCGGTTCTGCAGGGCTTGCAGTGGCCGCAGACGAAATGGGTCTCCACCGAAACGAAATCGCCGGTATTGACGCCCACCGCGCCTGGACCGAGTTCGCGCACGAAGCCGCACATCTCGTGGCCGATGGTCATCGGCGGTTTGACATGCGCAGCGGCGAAAGCGTCCCAGCTTTCCAGATGCAGATCGGAGCCGCACACCGTGGTGGTGCGCACCTCGATCAGCGCCTCGCCCGGCCCCGGCTTGGGCGCCGGCTTCTCCGCAAGTTCAAGCCCGGGCCCCGGGCGGGGTTTGATGATGGATAGCATGTTTTGGAGAAAGGATGAAGGTGGAAGGATGAAGGATGAGTCGGAACGATGAACGCGGAACGATGAACGGAAGAACGCAAATGGTTTTGTTTAACCAATGCCCGTCCCGCCGGGCACGCTTGTCATGCTGAACGGATACGCGTCACTGCTCAGCCTTCACCCTTCCGCCTTCATCCTTTATTTAAACAAGTGCGGCGCATCCGTGTGGTGCGCGTGCCCCTTGCTTTCCGCGTCCTGCACGGCCAGCGCGTCGAGGGCGGCCTGGTCGAAGAAGGCGGCGTTGCGGTGCAGCACGGCGGCGGCGTCCATCGCGGCGGCGGCGCTGGAGAAGACATCTTCATTGAGGATGAATTCGCGCGTCGCCGCACGGCCGGCGATGAACCAGCCGAGCAGTTGATCGGCCCGGAGCTTTCCCGCGTGCGCGTGGCGGCCGAGGTCGGCGGCCCAGCGCTGCAAGTCGTCGCGCTTGAGTTCGCCGTGCAGATGTTCGGCCGCCAGCTTGACCCCCTGCAGGGCGCTGCGGGGGCCGTCGCCGGCGAGGGTGTGGGCGCGGTGTTCACCGATCAGCTCGCCGGCCTTGCGCAGCCAGGCGCGGGCGATGGCGTCCTCTTGGGTTTTCATCAGCGTGGCGAGTTTCGATGCAATCATGGGAAGGGGACTCCGGTTGAAATTGTGTGAGGCGGTATTTTAGAAGGTCTAGTGATTCGCCGCCCGGCCCCCTCACCCCGCCCGCACATTCGCCCCAATTTCCATCACCGGCCAGTCATTCTTCAGCACCCGCGCAATGGCAGCCGCCGGGGTGAGCTCGGGTAATTGCGCAGCGAGGCCGGGAGCGAGGAGGAGTGCGCCGAAACCCGGATCGCTGAGCGGGCCGCACGCGCGGCGGCTGAAGCGCGCGCATAGCCGGCTGAAAAAACCAATAGGCCAGTTCGCGCCGGCGGCGAAGCGGGAAGCCGCGACCATCGCCTGATGATCG
>JAYVQF010000262.1:0-5148 GCA_043777195.1 Thermoanaerobaculia bacterium | reverse complement strand
GACAGTTGGCTTCCCACTTCGCTCGGCGTAAATCTTCCCGCGGCGCGTGGTCTCCACACCGCGGTCTGGACGGGGAGCGAAATGATCGTTTGGGGGGGGGCAGACCCCGGAGGCTCCAACACCCTCAACAGCGGCGGCCGGTACAATCCGACGACCAACAATTGGCTTCCCACTACGCTAGGCGCGAATCTCCCCGCAGCGCGTTATGTCCACACCGCGGTCTGGACGGGGAGCGAAATGATCGTCTGGGGCGGCTACGATGGATCCGCCACGCCTTATATCAACAGTGGCGGCCGCTACAATCCTGCGACCGACAGTTGGCTTCCCACTTCGCTCGGCGTAAATTTGCCTGCGGCGCGTGGCTATCACACCGCGGTCTGGACGGGGAGCGAAATGATCGTCTGGGGCGGGGCTGGCCCAGGCGCTCTCTCAAGCGGCGGCCGCTACAAACCGGCGACCGACAGTTGGCTTCCCATCTCGAATCTGCCCCAGGCGCGTGGCTATCACACCGCGGTCTGGACGGGGAGCGAAATGATCGTCTGGGGCGGAAATTACGGAGGCCCCCTCAACAGCGGCGCCCGTTACAATCCTGCGACGAACAGTTGGCTTCCCACATCGCTAGGCGCGAATCTGCCCGCGGCGCGTGATCGCCATACCGCGATCTGGACGGGAAGCGAAATGATCGTCTGGGGTGGTTTCGATCAGCCCGCCATGCTTTTTTTCAACAGCGGCGGCCGGTACAACCCGGCGACCGACAGTTGGCTTCCCACCTCGATGGGCGCGAACCTGCCTGCGGTGCGAGGTTATCACACCGCAATCTGGACGGGGAGCGAAATGATCGTCTGGGGCGGCTACGATGGATCCGCCTCGCCTTATCTCAACAGCGGCGGCCGCTATACCTCTGGCACCGCCGCAAGCCTCGGCAATTCGCTGCGAGGCAGCAAGAGCGCGACCGTCAATCTGAGCTGGATCGCTTCTGCCGGAGCGACCTCCTACAATGTCAAACGCTGCAATCCGGCCACCGCCTGCGTGCCGACCACCCTCGTCGCCACCCCGACTGCGAATTCCTATACCGAAGCCAACGACGCTGTCAGTCATTTCTACGCGATCGAAGCGGTCAACGCCTGCGGCGCGACGCAGTGACATCGTGATGAATCAACCCGCAGTCACCAACGCCCTGCGGCGGCTGCGAAGCGGTGGGGCTGGTACAAACATCCCCGCGCCATCCGCATTGGGTCGGGCATGTCGTCTCCAGTTTCAATCAATAGTTTAGAGTGCTGCCGCCGCTAAACTTCCCGCATGGCCGCTGATACTCCTAAAACATTGCAAGACCTCACCCTCGCCCTGATGCAATTCTGGGCGGGGCAGGGGTGCATCTTGGGCAATCCTTACGATGTCGAGAAGGGTGCGGGGACGATGAACCCCGAGACTTTTTTCCGGGTGCTGGGGCCGGAGAGCTGGCGTGCCGCTTATGTCGAGCCCTCGCGCCGCCCCAAGGATGGCCGCTACGGCGACAACCCGCAGCGGGTGGAAAAACATCTGCAATACCAGGTCATCCTCAAGCCGTCGCCCGCCGATGTGCAGGATTTGTATCTCGCCTCACTGCGCGCCATCGGGCTGAAACTCGACGAGCATGACATTCGTTTTGAAGAGGACAATTGGGAAGCCCCGACCTTGGGCGCGTGGGGCGTGGGCTGGCAGGTGATCCTCGACGGCACCGAAATTTCCCAGTTCACTTATTTCCAGCAGTCGGGCGGGATCGAACTCAAGCCCATTACCGTCGAGTTGACCTACGGCCTTGAGCGGCTGACCATGTTCCTGTTGGGCGCGGGAAATATTTTTGATTTGCCTTGGAACGGCGTGACCCCGGCCGGCGCGGAATACCAAAAGAGCTACGGCCGCATCCGCAAGGACGCGGAGCAGCAGTTCTCGAAATACAATTTCGAAATAGCCGAGCCGAAATTCCTGCTCGAGAATTTCGACCGTTACGAAGCCGAAGCCCAGCGCCTTATTGCCGCAGGCCTGCCGCTGGTCGCCCACGATTTCGTATTGAAAGCCTCTCATACATTCAACACCCTCGACGCCCGCGGCGCCATCGGCGTCAGCCAGCGCGCGGCTTATATTCAAAGAGTGAGAGCGCTCGCCTGCGCCGGGGCGAAGGCGCATGTTGAACTGAATTGGCCGGCTGTAAAAGCGGGATGAGGCGAGAGATTAGCGAGCCGGGGTCACGGTAAGGCGAACGCGAACCGAAAGATCGGGAATGGGGCCAGGGGGTTACAACTCAGAACAGCCCGGTGATTTTGCCGCTGGCGTCAATATCAATCGCCTCGGCCGCGGGGACTTCCGGCAATCCGGGCATGGTCATGATGGTGCCGGCGAGGGGGAGAATGTATCCGGCCCCGGCATACAAACGCACTTCGGTGATGGGGAAGGTGAAGCCTTCGGGGCGGTTTTTGAGCTTGGCGTCGTGCGAGAGGGAATTGGGGGTCTTGGCGATACAGATGGGCAATTGGCCGTAGCCCAATGATTCATAGAAATCAATGCGCCGGTTGGCGGCGTCGGTGTATGAGACATCGGCGGCGCCGTAGAACTTCGTGGCGATTTCGCCAATCTTTTTGCGGATGTCCCATTCGAGCGGATAGAGCGGCTTGACTGAGGCGGGGGTTTCCATCGCGGCGAGCACCGCCTTCGCCAATTCTTCACCACCGGCGCCGCCGCCGGAATGGACGCGCGAGGGGGCGGCGCTGTGGGCGCCCGCATTTTTCGCCTCTTCTTCGATGACCCGCAACTCTTCGGGGCTGTCGCTTTCGAAGACATTCACCGCGACCACGCAGGGGACGCCGAGCATGCGCACATTCTCGATGTGCTTGGCCATGTTGGCGCAGCCCTTGCGAACCGCGTCGGGATTGGGAGTTTTCGCCTCGGCGCGATCCTTGGGGTTCTTGATGCCGCCGCCATGCCATTTGAGGGCGCGGGTGGAGACCACCAAGACTTCGACGGCGGGCGCGTAATCGGTGCCGCGCAGCTTGAGATCCACCAATTTTTCAAAGCCGCATTCCGAGCCGAAGCCCGATTCGGTCACCACGAAATCGCTGGTGGCCAGCGCGATGCGGTCGGCGATGACCGAGGAATTGCCGGGCGCGACATTGCCGAAGGGGCCGGTGTGGATCAGCACGGGGTTGCCTTCGAGCGTCTGCACGAGATTGGGTTTGATGGCGTCCTTGAGCAGCACCGTCATCGCCCCCTGCGCGCGCAGGTCACTGGCGGTGACCAGCCGTTTTTCCTTCGTGCGGCCGATGATGATGCGCCCCATGCGGGCTTTGAGATCCATCAGGTCGGTGGAGAGCGTGAGAGCAGCCATCACTTCCGAGGCGGCGACGATGTCGAAGGCCCCCTCGCGCGTGATGCCATTCGCATTCAGGCCCAGCCCGACAATCATGTGGCGCAGCACCCGGTCGTTCATGTCGATGGAACGGTTGCAATAAATTTCTTTGAAGTCTAGATTCAGCCGGTTGTTCTGAAAAAGGTGGTTGTCGGCCATCGCCGCCATGAGATTGTGCGCCGCCGCCACCGCGTGAAAGTCTCCCGTAAAGTGCAGGTTGATCTCGTCCATCGGCAGGACCTGCGCGTAGCCGCCGCCGGTCGCGCCACCCTTGATGCCGAAGACCGGACCCAGCGAGGGCTGCCGCAAAGTGCCGATGGTTTTTTTCCCGAGCCGGTTGAGCGCCTCGACCAGCCCCACCACGGTGACGGTCTTGCCCTCGCCGTAGGGCGTGGGGTTCATGCCGGTAACGCCGATGAATTTGCCGCGCGCCTGATCGCCACCGCGCCGCCGGTCGGCCGCGTCCAGCCGCACCTTGGCTTTGTAAGGCCCGTAGTACTCCAGGAATTCCTCCGCGATCCCTGCCTTCGCGGCGATCTCGCGGATGGGTTGCATCTTTGCGGCCTGGGCGATTTCAATGTCTGATTTCATGGGGGAAGTTTACGCCGCCTGCGCATTCCTATGCGCGGACAAAGTGCCCTTGGGGCACGCCGCCGGCACACTCTGATGTGCGGACAAAATGCCCTCGGGGCACGTCACGCCCGGCGCAGCGCGTAAAATCCGGCCATGTCAGAGCAGAAACCCCTCGCTGTCATCCTGCTTTCGGGCGGGATGGATTCGCTGCTGACCGCCAAGCTCGCGGCGCGCGACCACCGCATCGCGCTCTTGCATGTCAATTACGGGCAACGCACCGAGGCTGCGGAATTGCGTGCATTTCAAGCCGTCGCGGACTGGTTCGGTGTTCAACATGCGCTGGCGGTTCACACCAATTTCTACAAGATGATCGGCGCATCAGCGCTCACCGACGAGACCATTCCGGTGCCGGCCGGACAGCTCGAACGGGAGGGCATTCCCGTCACCTATGTGCCTTTCCGCAATGGCCTGCTCTTGAGCATGGCGGCGGCATGGGCAGAGGCGCTGGGGGCGAAGAAAATATTTTACGGCGCGGTGGCGGTGGATTCCTCCGGCTATCCTGATTGCCGCGAAGTTTTTGTCGAGGCGATGGGCAAGGCGATTGCCGCCGGCACCCGTCCGGAAAGCGGCCTTACCATTGAAGCGCCGCTGATCAGCCTGACCAAGGAGGATATCGTGCAGCTGGGGCTCGACCACAAGCTGCCCTTCGAACTCACCTGGTCCTGCTATCAGCGCAATGATGTTCATTGCGGCGTCTGCGATTCCTGTCTGCTGCGCAAAAAAGGGTTCGAGCGCGCGAATCGCCCCGACCCCACCCGCTACGCCCCTCCCGCCTCGCTGCGCGCAGTGGAAGACCAGCGCAAAATCGAACGGCTGAAAATTCTCCTCAAAGCCCTCGCCCGCGGCGCCGCTGCGTAGACTTTTATGCAGACAGACCGGTTTTACATGGAGACTGCGCCGCATCATTCATCCCCCTTCAGTTGCCGTTCGAAGCGGAGATAGGCCCAGTTGACCACAATGAGCGCGATGCCCATCACCCCGAATGAGGCGATGCGGCTGAGCCCGGTGAGTCCGCGCAGGTCGTAAAAGAAAAGTTTGAGGATGCCGAAACAGAAAAGGCCCAGCGCGCTCATGCGCAGCGTTCGTTCGCGCAGGAGGAAGCCGAGCGCGATCCACAGCGCACCCGCCCCCAC
>JAYVQF010000261.1:0-5193 GCA_043777195.1 Thermoanaerobaculia bacterium | reverse complement strand
AGGCTGCCCGGCAATTTCTCCAGGGCGTGCTTCAGCCGTTCGCGGGTCTTGTGAAAAAACGGCGTGGAGGTGAAATTGGCGAGGTATTTGTGCATCGCGCCGACATTGGGGGCGATGGACATTTCATTATCGTTGAGGATGACCAGGAGATCGCGTTCGCTGCCGCCCGCGTTGTTCAGCCCTTCGTAGGCGAGGCCGCCGGTCAACGCGCCGTCGCCGATGATGGCGACGACTTTGTGATACTCCTGATTGAGATCGCGCGCCACCGCCATGCCGAATGCGGCGGAAATGGAAGTGGATGCGTGCGCCGTTCCGAAATGATCATACAGCGGCGATTCCACCCGGCGGGGAAAGCCTGACAGCCCGTCCTTGGTGCGGATGGTGGCGAAGCGGTCGCGGCGCCCGGTGAGAATTTTCCAGGGGTAGGCTTGATGGCCCACATCCCACACCAGCTTGTCTTTTTCAAAATCATACACATGCATAAGTGCCAGGGTCATTTCAATGACGCCGAGCGACGGCGCGAGATGGCCGCCGGTCTTGGAGACCACGCTGATGATCAACTCGCGCAATTCTTCCGCCACGCGCGGCAGTTGCTCCGGCGCCAGCGCCTTGACATCAGCCGGACGGTTGATGGCGTCCAGCAGACGGACGGCGGCAGGCGGGTTTTCGGGCATCTCGTGCGAGTTTACCGGTCTTGCCGGGGTCTTGCAAATGAAGAATTGTCAAATCCAGAGCGACAAATGATGATTTTTGCGTGACTGAAAAATGGGCTGCGTCCGGCGGTTGATTGCAGACGCCGGGGGGTGCACCGACATGCGCGGACAAAAAAAACGCGGGCCTTGCGGCCCGCGTCACTCTTCCTGGTTTGGGGTTGCGGTTGAATTACTTGGTGGGAGCGGCGGCAGAAGCAGCGGCCTTGTGATGACGATGCTTCATGTGATGCTTCTTGGCCGGGGTTGCGGGGGCCGAGGGGGCCGAGGGGGTTGCGGGGGTCGAAGCAACAACGGGTTTCGGGGTGGAAGTCGCGGCGACGGTGCCGGCGGCGAAAGTGGTGGCGCCGAAAGCGGCGACGAGGGTGAGGGCGAGGGCGAGGATGGTCTTTTTCATGAAAATTCTCCTGAATGTTTTTTGGGGTAGAGGTTGAATGATTGGTCGGCTCCCCATCCTAGTAATAAGCAACCCCTGTGCCAGTTTCAGGATATTTATAACTCAGCATAAATACCAGTGTTATCAATAATTTGTTCTTTCTAGGATCAGCGATTGAACCAAATGGTGCGGCCGTTCGCACCGAATAAGGGCAAAAACACTGCGTCTTCCGAGCGTCTTGCGCAGCAGGAAACCATCAGATCGCGTTCAGGACATCCTCGATGGTGACCAGACCTGCCGCCGCTTTCTGTGCGCCGTCGTATTTGAGCGGAATCAAATTGATTTCGGCGGCCCGTTTCAGAATTTCCTTGACCGGCGCGCGCGACATGAACATTTCCGCCATTTCTTCGTTCGGTATATACAATTCGAACAGCGCCGCATAGCCCTTGTAGCCGCGATTTTCGCACTGCGCGCAGCCCACGGCTTTGTAGAGCTGGGTGCCCGGCGCGAAGCGCACGCCCAGTTCCGCGATGAGCGCGGGCGGCGGCTCATAGGCGAGGCGGCAGGCCGCGCACAGCCTCTTCACCAGCCGCTGGTTGAGCGAGGCAATCACCGCGCCGGTCACCAGGAAGGGCGGAACGCCCATGTCAATGAGCGACTGCACCGCATTCACCGCGTTGTTGGCGCTCATCCGTCCGAACACGATGCGCCGGGCGAACCCGCCCTGCACCGCAAGGCGGGCGACATCAGGATCCTGCATCTCGCCGATATAACAGAGATCCGGCTCCTGCTCCATCATGCCGCGCACACCCTCGGACAGCTTGTATTCGGCCTTGTCGTCGTGCTTCACCTGCACCATGCCGGGGACTTCATACTTGATGACGCTGTCAATGGACAGCAGCAGCTTGGCCGGGGAATTGAGCTGGGTGAGACAGGTGTAAATCGTCGTGCGCTTGCCGCTGCCGGGCGGGCCGGAAACCAGAACCAATCCATTGGGCCGCTCCACCGCGCGCTTGAAGAGCGGTAGAGACTTCTGTGAAAACCCGAGCTGTTCCATCTTGAACTGGACTTCCTGGCGGTACTGAAATTTCAGCGCCAGCTTCTCGCCATAGAGCGTCGGAAACACCGCAGTGATCACCTCAATCGTTTTGTCCCCCACGGGAAGGCGGTAAAAGCCCGACTGCGGCACCTTGTTCTTGGTGATGTCCATCTTCGACAGCACTTTGATGCGGTTGATCACCGTCGCCTTGAGCCGTTCCTCCACATCCTTGACCGCGATCAGCCCCTCCTTGACGCGCTGGCGCACCACCAGCTTGTCCGGCATCGGATCGAAGTGAACTTCCTTCGCCCCGCTCTCGATGCACTTGGCGATGATATCGTCCACTTCCTTGGTGGCGCCGGCATCCTCGGCCGGTTTGCTTCCTGTCCCATAGTTGAGGGCCGGTTTCCCGGGAGTGGCGCTGGTCATGGCGTTATCTTACCCATAATTGTTCCGGCTTGCAGGGCAGCGGTGGAATTGCCATAAGGATTCCGGACCATCCCCCCGCCCCGGTTAAAATAGCCGGGATGTCAGATATGCCGGAAAAAATCGGTCAATATAAGATCGAGAAAAAATTGGGCGAGGGCGGCATGGGCGCCGTCTATCTGGGCGTGCATGCGCTGCTGCGGTCGCGCGCTGCGATCAAGACCATCCTGCACAGCAACCTCGAAAGCGAGGAGGCGATCAATCGCCTGATTGACGAGGGGCAGGCGTTGGCGTCGCTGGCGCACCATCACATCGTGCGGGTGCTCGATCTTTTTGCCGAGGGCAGCCGCCATTATCTGGTGATGGAGTATGTCGAGGGGGATACCCTGGACCAGTACCTCAAAAAAGAAAGCCCGGATTTGCAATCCGCCATCACTATTGCGATCCAGGTGGGCGAGGGCATCGCCGCCGCGCACCGCAAGGACATTATGCACCGGGACATCAAACCGGCCAATGTGATGCTGACCACGGACGGCACGGTCAAGGTGATGGATTTCGGTCTCGCCAAATTCGCGGGCGCCACCACCAAGACCCGCACCGGCTTCATCGTCGGCACGCCGCGCTACATGTCGCCCGAGCAGGTGACGGGTTCGCATCTGGATCATCGCAGCGATCAATATTCTTATGGCGTGTTGCTGTACCGCCTGTTCTGCGGCCGCGAACCCTTCATGGAAGGCGATTCGATGGCCATTGTTTACAAACACATCCACGAGCCGCCCGCCTCGCCCACCGACTGGAATCCGGAGTTGCCGAATCATCTGGTGGAAACCATCCTCTGTTCGCTCAACAAGGCGCCCGAAGAGCGGTTTCAGGACATGGATGAACTGCTGGTGGAGCTCCGCTTTGTGCAGTCTTCAATCGCGGATCTGCCCAGCATCCCGGTGACCCGGTATGAACCGGTGTCCGCCGGCCACACCCCCGGCGCCTCCCGCCCGAGTTCGCGCACCCCCACCGCGCCCCGCCCCTCTTCCCGCACCCCCAGCGCCGCTCGCGTTGCCGCCAGCGCCGCCGGTTCGCCCGGCCTCACCGGAGGCGCCTCCGCACCCCGCCCCGCAGCCGCCCGGCCCACCGGCACCGCGCCGCAGCGCAGCCAGAGCGGACAGCGGGGAGCCACCAGTCAATACGGAGCCACCGGAATGGCCCCGGCCGCCGTGCAGGCACAAGGCGAAACCCAGGCGCTGGGTACGCCGGGCGGCTTTCCCGCGTCCGCAAAAAAATCTTCTTCAACATTGCCGATCATTTTTCTCGCGCTGTTCGGCTTCGCTCTGGTGGGGGCCGGCGGCCTGTTCTTCCTGTGGAAAAAAGGCCTGCTGCCCGGATCCCGTTCGGCAGCCAGCGGCTCCGGCGCGAGTATTTTTCGGGATAAACCCACCCCCCTTGCCGCGGGCGGCAGCAACGGCTGGGTGCGTATTGACCCGCCGCCGCAGCCGGTCCCGCTCGGTATTGGCAAGGATGATCCCGACGAAAATGTCAGCGGCTTCCGGCCGGCGCGCAAAATCGCATCGCCGACGGCTGCCTATGAAATTCAGCGCCATGAAGTCACCTGGGGCGAACTCGACGGCTGGATGGCATCGCACACCGACATCAGCTTTGTTTTTCCCGCGTGGGTGCCCGCACAGCCAGAAGCCCGTCGCGATCTGCCGGTGGCCGGAATTCCCTGGCGCGTCGCACTGTCCTACTGCACTTCGTTGCAAGGCAGTCTGCCCACCGAGGAACAATGGGAATACGCCGCACGCGGCCCGCAGCGGCGACCGTGGCCTTGGGGAGATGCGCAGGCTGACACTGCACAGACCGCTCTTTATCAGTCCGCCGGCTCGCTGCCCCATGCGGCTGAATCGAATCCGCAGGATAAAACGCCGGGCGACAACCCGATTTATGATCTCGCCGGCAATGTCCAGGAATGGACGATTGATTACTGGCGCGAAAACCAGCCCGGGCAGGACGAAAGTTACGCCCGCAATGAAAAACAACCACTGCGCGCGATCCGGGGGCTGCCGTTCGCCGGCGATCGGCCGGACAAGCTGCCCGCAGAAGGCGCCGCGGCGCGCGATGTGCTGTGCGGCGAAGGGCAGTGCGTTGAAAAATTCAAGGACGCCCGGCAATTCGTGGGCTTTCGCTGCGTTCATTCCGCCCCATGATCATGATTCCGCAGTTTTCATCATCCCATTTGAGTTGAAAAATAATTCGCCGAATCACGGCAAGGGTTCCCCATGAAAATTTACGCACTCGCCGCCCTGTCCTTCGTTTTCACCGCCGCCGGCTGCCATGAACAGCAGCCCAAAACCACCGTCCCGGCCGCAGCGAATCGGCGTGTCGCCCCGCCGAACTTGGCGGCCCCCGGGGTCGAGCGCATGAACGGCGCCGGCTTTCAGGCGATCCTCCTGAAAACCCGCCTACCCATTCCGCAGCAGCTCGCCGGACTCAAGGAATTGGCGGCTTGGGGCGCGACGCATGGGCTCAAGGGAACCCCTTTCTTTTTCGTGTATGACGGCCCCTGCGACGGCGGCCCCAATGGCTGGGTGTCAGACGCCGGGCTGATGCTGGCCGCGCCGCCCGCGCCGGGATTCAACGCGGATCCGTAT
>JAYVQF010000260.1:0-5202 GCA_043777195.1 Thermoanaerobaculia bacterium | reverse complement strand
CGCATTGAATTAAATTCGGCCCTTTACCTGGTTTTTCTTAACTTTCAACCCGCGCTGATATCGGTCACTTTTCCGTCTCCGTTGTCCGGTTTTTTCTTGTTGGGCACGAACCAGTTGAGGACGGTGCTGACCACCGTGACGATGAGGGCGCCGAGGAAGGCGGCGACAAAGCCCTCAACATGGAAGCCGATGCGGAAGACGCCCGCAAAGTAGGACGCCAGCCACAGCATTAGGGCGTTGATGACGAGCAGGAAAAGTCCCAGCGTCAAGACGATCACCGAGCAGCTCAAGAGTTTCAGAACCGGCCGCACGAACATGTTCACCAGGCCCAGGATGAGCGCAGTGACGCCGAAGGCGACCCAGGCATTGCCGCTGACGGCGATGCCCGGCACCAGCCAGGCCGCGACGAAAAGCGATCCGACCGTGATCAGCCATTTGATGATGAAACGCATGCTGAAATTCTAAGCGCCGCGCGCGGCTTCTATATCGCCGGGATCAACGCGACGGCGGGGCGAATCTGGCGCAGCGGAAGCCGACGAATTTCCGGGCAGCGGGAAATTTCTCCACGCAGGACCCCTCAGCGCAGAGCGGCACCCGATGCGCGGCGCCCTCCGGGGGCGGCGTGAGCGGGAGCGGGACGCCCAGCGGCAATCCGCGCACCGCGCGATAGCTGATGTCCGCGGTCTGCACCCACGATTCTTCATGTTGTCCAGGAAGGTTTTCGCGCCACAGGTCGGCGGTCCACTCCTGGACATTACCCAGAAGGTCATGTATCGCCGCGTCATCGCCGCCCGGAGTGACATCCTGATCGCTGGTCATCACCGGCTCGGGCGTGGCCGACAGCCCCCCGAACACCCGGGTGCGCGTGTAGTCCACGCGGCCGTCGCCCCAGGGATTCGCCCTGCGCGCCGCACCGCGCGCCGCAAATTCCCACTGTTCTTCGGTGGGCAACGCGCCGCCCTGGGATTTGCAATAGGCCCAGGCGCCGCTCCAGGTGATGCCGCTGACGGGATAGCTCTGCCGGGCGGCCGTGCTGCCGGAAGCCCAGTCCGGTGCGGGAACCAGCGGTTGGTCGGGATGCGCGGCAAGCCAGGATTCCAGTTCCCCCCAGGTCACTTCGTGCTGCTGTATCTCGTAGGGCTTGACCGGTGCGCTGATTTTTCGCGATGGGCGGAAGCCGGCAAAGGACTTCGGCGTATCATCGCTGCCCACGCCCAGCGGCACGGTGATTCCGGCGGGCGGCGGCTCGATTCTGATCCAGCGATTGGTGATGCCGGATGAATTCGACATCGCGGCTTTCTCAGGCGCGGCGGCCGCCGGCCCCGAAGCCTGCATCAGCGCATCGTTCTGCCGCCTGCTGCGGGAATGAAACCAAAGCCCGGCGCTGGAGAGTCCCGCCGCGACTATGAGTACCCCCGCGATCCAGCGCCCTGCGCGGCTTTTCCGCACCGGCCTGCCGCCGAAGACCGGAGCCGGTTGTTGCTGTATGGCGGCCGTGGTCAGCGCGGGCAGCGACTGCAGGGACTCATCGTAATAGTTTGCCGGCACCGGCGTTCGCGAGCCGCGTCCGGGTTGTGTTTCGGTGTAACCCGCCATTGAATGCGGCGGCGGGGTGCGGGGCCTGGGCGCGGGCGTGCCGCGGAGTGCGCGCTGACCGCTGGGCGTGGGCAGCGGCCCGGTCGCCATGGCTTGGGCGCTGAGCGCCTGGCTCATTTCCAGGCCGTCCTCGACCAGCTTGAGTTTCGCCATTTCCAGTTCGACGATCATGTCGGCGACACTGGCGAATCGTTCTTCCGGTTTTTTCGCCAGCGCCTTGAGTATCACGCTCGAAACCTCGGGAGGGATGTTCGGATTCCATTCCACGGGCGGCGGTGGGATTTCATTCACATGCTTGTAGACGATCGCCATCGAATCGCCGTCAATGAAGGGTTCGCGGCCACACAGCAGCCGGTAAACCAGCACGCCGTATGCGTACTGGTCGCTGCGGGCATCCAAAGGCTTCGCAATAATTTGTTCGGGCGACATGTAACGCGGCGTCCCGACCACGAAGCCGGTTCGCGTCCGGGTGCCCGCGTCGGCGAATTTCGCGAGGCCGAAATCCATCACCTTCACCTCGCCCTTCTCCCCGACCATCACATTCTGCGGCTTGATGTCGCGGTGGAGGATTCCCTTTGCATGCGCGGCGGCGATCCCCCGGCCGATTTTGATTGCAAGTTCCAGGGCCTGATACAAATCCACCGGTTGGTTTTTCAGCACCGCATCCAGCGGCTGCCCGGAAACGAACTCCATGATCAGGTAATAACAGTCGTTTTGCACGAACAGGTCATACACCCCGACGACATGCTCGTGATCCAGGCTCTCCAGCGCCCGTCCCTCGTCAATCAACCGCGCGACCGCCTCGTCCCCCTGCCCTTCGATCTGACTCGGCAGAATCGTCTTGATGGCAACCCGCCGGTCAGTGAAAAATTGGTGGACGCCCAGATAAACCGCGCCCATGCCGCCCTCGCCGAGCTTGCGCTCAAGGCGATACGGGCCGACCTGGTCAGGATGGGACATGCGGGGATTTTACCGGCACTCTTCTCTGAATCCGAACGGCTCCGACTATTTCTTCTTGCAGGCTTCCCAGTAATCCCGCGGGGTGCCAGGCGAGCATTGTCGATTGCATTCCTGCGCCGCCAGCGGCGCGGCGATGATGTATGCGGCGGAAAATAAGGGGCCGCAACGAAATAACAGTAGCAAAGATGACTGCCGAGTCGCCCGAATGGCGAGGCGCGAGACTGCACACGAGAGTGTGCAGTCACCATCAGTATGTAAGCGACGAGCAACGAAGCCAGTCGGGATGAATCGGCAGGCAGCCTGCTACTGTTATTTCGTTGCGGCCCCAAAATCAATCCTTCATCTCCGGACGCAAAATGGCGAGGGTTTCGCCGATGAGAAAGAGCGAACCGGCGATGAAGGTGATGGGGCCCGCAGAAGCGGCGAGATCGGCATCCCGATTCAGCGCCGCGAGCGCGTCGCCCGGCTTTGCGAATTCCCGGTTTATTTTTTCGTGCAACACCGGCACTATCGCCGCGCGCAATTCCGCAGGCGTGGCGCCGCGCGCGTAGGCGGTGCCGCAGAGCCAGATTTCGCTGAAGGCGGGAAAGAGAATTTCAGCCAGTTCCGCGATCGCTTTGTCGCGCATGCAGGCGAAGATGAGGCGGCGCGGCGCGGGCAATGATTCGGCGAAGGCGCGCAGCGCCCGCGCCGCTTCGGGGTTGTGCGCCCCGTCGAGCCACAGCCGGCCATTGTTGAAGGGTTGCAGGCGGCCCGGCCAGCGGGCGAGGGGTAACGCTGATTCCGCGTGCGCGGGCGGGCCCGCCAGCTTTTTTTCGTGCAGGATTTGCCCCGCGCGCAGCACCAGAGCCGCGTTGCGGATCTGGTGCGCGCCGCTCATGCTGAGCTGCAGCGGCGGATAGTCGGTGCCCGCGATGTGGAAATGCAGCGCGCCGTCCGGGTCGTTTTCCCAAGTGGCGAATTCATCGAGGACTTCGATGGGTGTCCCCGCGGTCTTGGCGCAGTCGCGCAGCGTCGCCAGCGCCTGCGGTTCTTGCGCCCCGGTGAGGGCGGGAACGCCGGAGCGAAAAATTCCGGCTTTTTCTTTCGCGATCTCCGTCGTGGTATTCCCCAGGAATTCCATGTGATCAAGCGCGATGGTGATGACCAGAGAAAGTATCGGCTCGGCGATGTTGGTGCAGTCCAACCGGCCGCCCAGGCCGACTTCCAGCAGGGAAATTTCCACCCCGGCCTGCGCGAAATGCTGAAACGCCGCCAGCGTCATCACCTCAAAATAAGTGGGGATTTCATGCAGCGCCGTTGCGGCCGATCTTACCGCCGTCACCGCCGCGGCAAAATCTTCCCGGGAAATTTCCCGGTCATTGACCCTGATCCGCTCGCGCGGGCTGACCAGGTGGGGCGAAGTATATTGCCCGATTTTTCGGCCGTCGGCCAGCAATAGACTGGCGAGAAAGGCCAGCGTCGAGCCCTTGCCGTTGGTGCCGCCGATCAGCACCGACGGCGCGGCAAACTGCGGATCACCCAGCGCCGCCGCCAGCGCGCGGGGCCGCTCCAGCCCCAGCTTGATGCCGTGCAGGGTCAGCGAATCCAGCCACGCCAGCGCTTCGGGATAATTCATCGTCAGAAATAAAAACGGCCCGCACGCGCGGGCCGGGGCAAAAACCGGGCTGTCGGTTATTCCGCGGTGTGCGCCGGGGCACTGGAGGCCGGCGCCGAGTCGAAGGCATGCAGGTGGTTGTCCTGGATGTTTTCGAAGCTGAGGATGGTGACCAGCACTAAAAGCACGCAAACCGGCGCAATCACCGCGATGGAGAGGCGCTTGGGGTCGAGCTTCAGATGCATGAAGTGCATCGCCACCAGGGCGGCTTTGTAAAAAGCGAGGCCGATCAGCATGACCACCAACGCGCCCTTGGGATAGGGGTGCCACTTGGTGTACGCGATCGCGACGGCCAGCTCGACCGCCGTGAGAATGGCGAGCAGGATGAAAATCTGCAGATAATGGCGGACGGTGGGGTGTTCGTGGGTATCGCTCATGACGCTGTTCCTTGAATCCGCGGATTAAGCCCGGACGGGTAGCAGGTAGATGAAGGTGAAGACCAGGATCCAGACCAGATCGACGAAATGCCAATAAAGGCCGACCAGTTCAACCGGCAGGAATTTGGCGCCCAGATATTTTCCGTTGCGCCCCTTCCACCAGATGATCGAGAGGTAAATCACGCCGCCCAGCACATGCATGCCGTGGAATCCCGTGGTGCCGAAAAATGTGGCGCCGAAGGGGCCGGTCCACTGCTGCGCGTAAACCCCCCGGGGCATGCTCATCACATGGGTGATCAGGTGACGATATTCGTAAAACTGTCCGCCCAGAAACGAAGCGCCGCCCAGGATGGTCAGCCCCAGCCATTTTTTAAACCCGGCGAGATTGTTCTGATGGCAGGCATTGAGCGCCAACACCATGGTGACTGACGAGCAGATCAGGATGAAGGTCATGATCGCCGTGGTGGTAAGGCCGAGAATGGCGCCCGGCTCCGGCCACTGCGGGTGCGAACTGCGCAGCATGGCGTAGGCGCACAACAGGCCGCCGAAGGACATGGCGTCGGAGGCGAGAAAGAGCCACATGGCGGCTTTCCCGTTCTTGACCCCGAAGCC
>JAYVQF010000259.1:0-5220 GCA_043777195.1 Thermoanaerobaculia bacterium | reverse complement strand
GAAAGGGCACCGCTGCGCCTGCCCCGCGAGGAATGGATCACGCGGCGGGATCAACTGTCGAGCCGGAGCTTCGACAATTACCGTGAGGAGGAGACCGGCTACCGCTTCGAACGCTTACTTTCAGCTACGACTGATTCTCTCGAAGCGGAATCGCTCTTCATCCCCAAGCGGTCGTTCGATGACTGGTGGGCGGCGCAAGGGCGGGAAGCGCGGCAGGCCGCCGTCTCGGCCGGTTCGGACCCCTTCGCTTTCAAACTGCCCGAGCTCGGTCGAGATGCCGCGGGGGGCTGTGATTCGTGGTTCCCCACTTCGCTCGGCGCGAATGTGCCCGAGGGGCGTTATAACCACACCGCGGTCTGGACGGGGAGCGAAATGATCGTTTGGGGCGGAGTCGGCGGCGGCGTTTTCAACTCCGGCGGTCGGTACAGCCCGGCGACCGACAGTTGGCTCCCCGCTTCGCTCGGTGCGAATCTGCCCGCGGTGCGATATGGCCACACCGCGGTCTGGACGGGGAGCGAAATGATCGTCTGGGGGGGATATAACGGAAGCTATCTCAACAGCGGCGGCCGGTACAATCCGGCGACCGACAGTTGGCTCCCCACCTCGGTAGGCGCGAATCTGCCCGCTGCGCGTCAGCGCCATACCGCAGTCTGGACGGGGAGCGAGATGATCGTCTGGGGGGGGGATGGAGTAGCAGGCTACATCAACAGCGGCGGCCGCTACAATCCGACGACCGACAGTTGGCTTCCCACCTCGCTAGGCGTGAATGTGCCCGCGGAGCGTTATTGGCAAGCCGCGGTCTGGACGGGGAGCGAAATGATCGTCTGGGGCGGGTATGGAGGAACAGGTTACCTCAACAGCGGCGGCCGCTACACCTCCGGCATCGCCGTCGCCAGCCCCGGCAATTCGCTGCGAGGCGGCAAAAGCGCGACCGTCAATCTGAGCTGGACCGCTTCCGCCGGCGCGACCTCCTACAATGTGAAACGCTGCAATCCGGCAGCCGCCGCCTGTGTGCCGGGCGCCATCGTCGCCACCCCGTCCGCGAATTCCTATTCCGAAGCCAACGACGCCACCAGCCATTTCTACGCCATCGAATCGGTCAACTCGTGCAGCGCGACGCCCTGACATCGTGCGATGAGTCAACCTGCAGTCGCCAATGCCTTCAGAATCATCCTCGGTGACGCTCGTCGCCGCGCAATTCGCGGTGCCGTCCGCATTCACTATCATGAAGTACTGGTTGGTGTCGGCTCATTCAATCTGTCATCAATAAATTCTTTATTGATTATCTCTATCTCTCCCATCATGTCACTATCACACAAAGTAACTTCAATTTTATTTTTTCTTAGCTGCAGAATTCCTTTGCCACGAACTCTCTGGTCAGGGTCAAGCGTGCCGATGACTACCCTTTGAATGCCAGCATCTATCAGTCGCTGTGCACAAGGGTTCTTTCCGGGGCTACGTTCTGTACATGGTTCTAATGTTGTATAAATTGTTGCCCCACTTACATCAAGTCCTTTTAGTTTTTTTTCAAGAATCGTGTATTCTGCGTGATCACCTGCCGCCAATTCACCACGATAAGCATTTCTGAGCATCTTCCCTTTATACACGAGGACGGCTCCTACCAAGGGCCTCACGGATCCGTCCTCGCTTTTACATGATCGCGATGCTTCGATTGCTTGTCGCATGTAGTACCTATCTAGCGATGCTTCTAATTTATCAGAATTCAAAATGCTGTCGATGCGCACGTCAATAAACTCGATGTCGTCGATTTGAATTATAAAGTTACTCGGATTTGGAAATCTTTCTAGCGGTATGTAGGGGACTCCTTCAATGGATCTACCGTCGTTTAAATTTATCCTATATGGAGCATTAATTATTAGGTTATCCCGAAATGTGTCACAGAAATAGCTGGGGGATTTAGGGTCAAGCTCATATTTCGACAACATGTTCATAGGCATGCCTTGGGTATTGCTGCTATTGCTCTATACGCTTTGCGCTAGATAATTCACTGAATGGAATTTTATATGTTTTCCCATCAGATGTTTTGAAGAAAAACGAGACAGCTGGATTAAACGGGTCAACCATTGATCCGCACGTGGGAACTCCATCGGCTCCTTCTCCAGACTTGAATGTCAATCTATATTGATATCCCTTTAGAAAATTCTGAAGGAACTCGTTGTAGTATTGATTAAACTCAGGAACGGGCATCGTTACACCTAAAATAATTTTCCAGAAAATACTCCCCTGACTTATAGCGCGACCGTTGCAGCGGCCCGAAAGCCGCGAATACAAACCCGCGTGACTCCCCAATCTGTTTCAAACGAGCGAATTCATCCATATGAAAATACCGATCGAGCTTAAGATGGTTGGGGGACCGGCGCATGCCATCATGTTAGCAAGAACGGAGGGCACACACCTAGAAAAGGGCCACGAGGACGAATCCTTATAATTGCGCACTCATGCTAAAGATCGAAAATCTGACGGTCTATTACGGCGCGGTGCGGGCGCTGGAGAATCTTTCGCTGGAAGTGAATCCGGGCGAGATCGTCACTCTGATCGGCGCCAATGGGGCGGGGAAATCCACCACGCTGCGTGCGATTTCGGGACTGGCCAAAGCGAAAACGGGCGTCATCACCTTCGCCGGCAAGACCATCACCGGCATGAAGCCGCATCAGGTGACCGGGCTGGGGCTCGCGCATGTGCCGGAAGGGCGCGGCATCTTCGCCAACCTCACCGTCGCCGAGAATCTTGACCTGGGCGCCTGGCTGCGCAAAGATCCGGCCGGCGTCAAAAGCGATCTCGCAAAAGCGCTGGATATTTTTCCCATTCTCAAAGAACGCTTCCAGCAGCGCGCCGGCACATTGTCGGGCGGCGAGCAGCAGATGCTCGCGGTGGCGCGGGCGCTGATGAGCCGGCCCAAGCTGCTGATGCTCGACGAGCCGTCGCTCGGCCTGGCGCCGCAGATCGTCGAGCGCATCTTCAAAGTCATTGTCGAGATCAACCAGAGCGGCACCCCCGTACTGCTCATCGAGCAGAACGCCTATCTCGCACTGAAAGTCGCGCACCGCGCCTATGTCCTGGAAACCGGTCATCTTCTAATGAGCGGCCCGACCTCCGAACTGCGCGAATCTGAAGAGATCAAGAAAGCCTACCTCGGCGGATGATTTAGCTCACCCTTCTTAATACGTAATTCCTCTTTCGTAATTCATAACCCCTAAATAACCAGGCCATGGCAACCGTTCCTGCTGAAATCGGCCAATACCGCATCCTCAAGAAATTGGGCGAAGGCGGCATGGGCGCTGTGTATCTGGGCGAACACAAGGTGCTGGGAACGAAGGCGGCAATCAAAACGATCCTCGCCACCGCGGTGGACGATCAGGAAGCCGTCTCGCGGCTGATGGATGAGGGACGGGCGTTGGGCGCACTGCGCCATCCCAACATCGTGGGCGTGCTCGATTTTTTCACGCAAGGCGACGCGCATTACCTGGTGATGGAATGCGTCGAGGGGGATTCGCTCGACAACATCCTCAAGCATAGGCAGCCGCCGATGGATGAGGCGCTTGCGCTGATTTTGCAGATCGGCGCGGGGATCGCGGCGGCGCACAAAAAAAATGTGCTGCACCGCGACATCAAGCCGGCCAATGTCATGATCAGCAACGAGGGTGAAATTAAGGTGATGGATTTTGGCCTGGCGAAATTCTCCGGATCGTCCACCAAAACAAAAACCGGCTATGTAGTGGGTACGCCGCGCTACATGTCGCCCGAGCAGGTGCGCGGGCAGGCGGTGGATTACGCGACCGATCAATACGCTTTTGCGGTGATGGTGTACCGTATTCTTTGCGGCCGGGAACCCTTCGTCGAGGGCGACTCGATGTCCATCATGTTCAAGCAGGTGAATGATCCGCCGCCGCCGTTGACGCAGTGGAATCCCGCGGTACCCGAGGTATTGCAGGCTGTAGTGTTGCGCGGCATGGCGAAGGACGCGGCACAGCGCTGGCCCGATCTCACCGCCATGCTGGCCGCCATCCGGCAGAGCGCGGGGGCGCTGGCAAGCGCGAGCAGCGCGGCGACGATGTTGGGCGCCTCGCCGCTCACCCCCGGAGCGATCGCGGGCACGGTGAAACTGGATGCGCCCGACCGACTCGGCGTCTCCGCAACGGCACAGCAACCTTCCGCGCCCACCGGCCTAGTCGCCACGACGGTTATTCCCCCGGCGTCTTCTGTTGCGGCACCTTCTGCCGTGACTGGGGCGCCTGTTGCGAAGCGCAACACCGGATTGATCCTGGGGGGCCTCTTCGCCTTCCTGGTGATCGCCGGCGGCGGCGGGTTTGTTGCCTGGCGTCATTTCTCCGGCGCCACTGCGGTCAGTTCGGCGAGCTCCTCGATCGCGGCCTCGCCCCCCAGCGCCGCAGGCAGCGCGGTCTCCGACGCCGCTGCCGGCGGAACGCCCGGACACGATCAGCTTCTCGACGATGCGCTCGCTCAGATCAACGCCGGCAGTCCTGAAGCGGCCGAGAAATTGTTGCGCGACAACTCGCTCAATAACGAAGCGGGCGATGGCCGCAAGCTCTTCGTCACGGCACTCGCCGCGCAGCAGAAATGGCAGGCGGTGGTGGATCTCCTGGGCGCCGGTGATCCGAAATCCCTGGACCAAAGTTACACAGCAACCGAGTGGTATCACCTCGGCAGCGCCTGGATGAAATTGAAAAAACCGGACTTCGCGGTCGGCGCTTTCCAGAAATCTTTCGAGCGCAACACCGCGCTGCCTGCCGCGAAACAAAACCGCGAACTGCTCGCCAGCGCCCAGCAAGGCATGGGCCTCGCGCTCTTTCTGAATGGCGACAACGACGGCGCGAAAACCCATTTGCGCATGGCGCAAAATCTCAACCCCGACCTGCCCGAGGCGTACTTCCTTCTCGCCGAAGTGCTGCGCAAAGCGGGCGACCCCGCCGGCGCGAAAGAGAATTACCTGAAGGCTGCGCAGCATTCCCAGGACGCCGCCAAGAAAGCGCAATATCAGGCGAAAGCGGACGAGATCAAATCAGGGGCCGCAACGAAATAGCAGTAGCAGTCTGCCCGCCGATTCATCCCGACTGGCTTCGTTGCTCGTCGCTTACATGCCTGGGGTGACTGCACACTCCCGTGTGCAGCCTCGCGCCTCGCCATTCGGGCGACTCGGCAGTCATCTTTGTTCATTTAATTTCTTTACGACCCCTTAGC